>AEMJ01000775.1 GCA_000166735.2 Leuconostoc inhae KCTC 3774
ACTAACAGAAAATGATACCTTATTAAATTACTTGGCTGCTGATTTCAGTGAGAGACATCTCGTCAGTGCTGGCGTTGTGGCAAGGCCGTATATGGTTCATCGTCTTGACCGGGAGACATCCGGAGCCGTCATTGTAGCTAAAAACCCTGTTGTTGTCCCAATATTAAACCGAATGTTGGCTGACAAAGACATTAAACGTACTTACTTGGCATGGGTTAATGGTAAAATGACTGGTAATTCCGGGACAATTAATGCGCCGATTGGTGTCGATTTGGATGATGATCGAAAACGTATGGTCAATGGCATTGATGAACAACTAGCAATAACACATTGGACGCAGATACATATGGTATTTCAAAAAACGCTGTTACGTGTACAATTAGAAACGGGTCGTATGCATCAAATTCGTGTTCATCTTGCAGCTATTGGACATCCAATCATTGGTGATTCATTATATGGCAGTGCAATGGGAACCGTACGTATGATGTTGCATGCAACATCAATTGAACTCACGATACCATTTAGTGGGGACACAAAAATGGTTAGTGTACCAGTACCACCAGATTTTCCACGGCAACTTTCAATACAATAAAAA
>AEMJ01000774.1 GCA_000166735.2 Leuconostoc inhae KCTC 3774
AGGATATAACATTATCGCAATTCCCTTAGCTGCTGGTGTTTTTGGCTCCTATTGGCTTAATGCTTAATCCAATGATTGGTGCTATTGTCATGTCGCTTTCAACCATTATTGTGGCGCTTAATGCGATGACACTTAAAGCCTAAAAAATAAGGTGTTGCCTTTGGCAATGCCTTATTTTAATCCATTTTATTATGCTTAACCCTAGCAAGTATTTAACTTAGCTTAAGTTTCTGGCACAATTTAACTGTTGTTTAATATAAAAGTGTATAATAAAATGTATTGGTA
>AEMJ01000773.1 GCA_000166735.2 Leuconostoc inhae KCTC 3774
TGTGCTGATACAGCCAACATTAACACTAGCAATCTTACTTACAATAGATAAGTATACCTATTTTTTTAAAAAATGCAAACATCCTTCTAAAATATGCGTTAAAATAATAATAAGAAATTTTAAGAAAGTAAATGTGTTTTTATTTCTACTTATAATGATGACGGTAGAAAAATTAGTTCTTACCGTGTTCTGGTTGAAAAAATTAAACACTTAAATAATATGCCAAAGAGACCAAAAATTGTTATTATTGGTGGCGGCTCAGGTTTGCCAGTTATTATTAAACCACTAGTTAAAAAAATATCGATCTCACTGCAATTGTTACGGTTGCAGATGATGGTGGATCTAGTGGGTTATTACGAAATTATATTAACATTGTGCCACCGGGTGACATTCGAAACATTCTGGTTGCAATGTCTCATGTTGACCCCAAAATTACACAAGTCATGCAGTACCGTTTTGATGCTAAAGATGATTTTTTTGCTAAGCATGCAGTTGGGAATTTAATCATTGCCGCTATGACAGAAATGCATGGTAACATTTTTGATGCTGTGCAACATTTGGCTCGTTTTATGAATGTACGCGGTCGAATTTATCCAGTTTCTAATGAACCCTTAGTGCTACATGCTGAATTTAAAAATGGGGATATTATTGCAGGAGAAGCAGAAATTACGCATGCGCACAAAACAATTGATCATGTCTGGGTAACCGGTGATGAACCAGGCGAAGAACCAAAAGCAGCACCTGAAGTTGTTGAGGCAATTATAGGTGCGGATATGATTGTGTATGGACCAGGAAGTCTATTCACTTCTATTTTACCTAACGTTGTGGTCCCTGAAGTTAATGCGGCCCTGCGTATTACAAAAGCAAAACAAGTTTATATTTCTAATATAATGACGCAAAAAGGTGAAACAGATGCCTATACCGATGCACAACATTTATTAGCTTTGAATTCGCATATTGGCGCGCCTGTAATAGATTATGTTGTTGCCAATAATGCTGTTGTGCCAAATGATTTTGTTGATTTTCAAAAATGGGATGAAATTTCGAATCAAGTTAAACTGGATGAGGCTGCTGTTAGTGTGCAGGGGGCCAGACAGATAGCTGGTGATTTCTTGCAATTGCGTGATGCAGGGGCATTTCATGATGGCGAAAAAATAATGAAAGAATTATTACAAATTTTGGAGCGAAAATAATGTCATACGCAGCAGATGTTAAAAAGAATTAACGGGCTTATTGGTTCACAATGGTAATGCCAAAGCAGAACTGTCTGCATTAATGCGAATGAATGGCGTCAGTACATTAGGAATAGATCAAACGGTGTCTGTTCAAACAGAAAATGCCGCCATTGCTCGTCGGATATATACATTACTGACACAAAATTATGCGGACATTATTGTTGAAGTTAGAGTGGCGGATCATAATCACATGTCACAACATAAATCATATGGTGTGTTACTCAAAAATAAAGTGACTGAAGTCATGGCTGATTTGGGTGTTGATCCATTTGGTTTACACCCAGAAATTCCAGCACGTATTCTAAATCAAGTAGATAAACGACGCTCGTTTTTACGTGGTGCTTTTTTAGCGGCTGGATCTGTTAATTCTCCAGAAAAAGCAAACTATCATTTGGAAATTTTTACGACACATGAAGAATTGGCAGAACAATTGCTAAATATCATGAAAGAGTTTGATTTACCGGCTAAAATAACTGATCATTCAGGTGGCTTTATTGTCTATATTAAACGTGCAGAAAAAATAGTTGATTTCCTTTCAACTATTGGGGCCATGCAAACAATGTTACGATTTGAAGATATACGTATGATGCGTGATATGCGTAATTCGGTCAATCGTATGACCAATGCAGAAATGGCGAATATTCAAAAAACTGCAGATGCAGCAAGTAAACAAGTACAGCAAATATTATTTATTGCAAATGAAATTGGCGACTTAGATTTGTTGCCAAAAAAAATACGTGATATTGCCAAATTGCGATTAGAATATCCTGATGATTCCTTAGCAGAGTTAGGTGAGCGTTTAGAAATTAGTAAATCTGGCGCTAATCACCGAATGCGTAAAATAAAAGAGCTTGCGCAAATGATTCAAAATGATATGCAATATGATTTAACAAAACTATAAAATAAATTTTAGCACTCTATACGCGTTTGTGCTAAAATGGTAATAAGCACATATGCTTATTTTAGGTAAGCATATGTGGCAACACAATAATTTAAAAATTAAGGAGCCTAACAACTATGTGGCCAGGAGTTATAGAACAAACAGCTAACGGACGTGAAAGTTATGATTTACCTTCACGGTTGCTTAAAGATCGTATTATTTTGGTTCAAGGTGAGGTTGAAGATAGTATGGCAACTTCAATTGTTGCACAATTGCTATTTCTAGAAGCCCAAGATCCTACAAAAGAAATTTCAATGTATATTAATTCACCAGGTGGATCTGTTACGGCTGGCCTTTCAATTACGGACACGATGAACTTTATTAAAGCACCAGTGACAACAATTGTTATGGGCTTAGCCGCTTCAATGGGTACAATCATTGCTAGTTCTGGTGAAAAAGGACATCGTTTTATGTTACCAAATGCCGAATACTTGATTCATCAGCCTATGGGTGGTGCAGTTGGTGGTACACAACAAACTGATATGGCTATTATTGCTGATCAGTTGACTAAGACACGTGCTAAATTAAACAAAATTTTAGCTGATGCATCTGATAAGGATTTGGAAACAATTGCACATGATACAGAACGTGATAATTGGATGAGTGCTGAGGAAACGTTAGCATATGGCTTTATTGATGGTATTCTATCAAAAGCAGGTGAAAAACCAGTCACAAAATAAATCGCAGTAGAAAATTATTGTGATATTTAACTTAATTGATTCATTTTAATTATTTAGCCCGGAATACTTTGATTGTATTCCGGGCTTTTTGACTATAAAATATATCTATGTCAAAAGCTTAATAATTTCGTTTATTTACGTGCAAAACTGCACAAAATAAGGTAAAATTAAATGGCAGTATAAAACATGGAGGATATTATGAAAATTTTTGCTTACGGCATACGTGACGACGAAAAGCCATCACTTGAAGATTGGAAGTCAGCTCATCCAAATATTGAGGTTGGCTATACACAAGAATTGTTAACAGCTGAAACAGCAACGTTGGCTAAGGGTTCAGTTTCAGCTGTGGTCTATCAACAACTTGATTATACACGTGAAGCTTTGACAGCTTTGGCTGAGGTGGGCGTTACTAACTTGTCATTAAGAAATGTTGGTACTGATAATATTGATTTCGAAGCAGCAAAAGAATTTAATTTTAACATCTCAAACGTTCCAGTATATTCACCAAATGCTATTGCGGAACACTCAATGATTCAATTATCACGCTTATTACGTCGTACAAAAGCACTTGATGCAAAGATTGCTAAGCACGATCTACGTTGGGCACCCACAATTGGTCGCGAAATGCGCATGCAAACAGTTGGTGTTATTGGCACTGGTAACATTGGTCGTGTTGCAATTAAAATTTTACAAGGCTTTGGCGCAAAAGTAGTTGCCTACGACAAATTTCCAAATGCTGAAATTGCGGAACAGGGTTTGTATGTTGACTCATTAGATGAACTATATGCACAAGCTGATGCGGTTTCACTATACGTACCAGGTGTACCTGAAAATCACCACATGATTGATGCAGCAGCCATTTCAAAGATGAAAGATGGTGTTGTTATTATGAACGCATCACGTGGTAACCTAATGGATATCGATGCTATTATCGATGGCTTAAATTCTGGTAAAATTTCTGATTTTGGTATGGATGTTTATGAAGAAGAAGTTGGTTTGTTCAATGAGGATTGGTCAGGTAAAGATTTTCCTGATGCCAAAATCGCTGATTTGATTTCACGTGAGAATGTTTTGGTTACACCCCACACGGCTTTTTATACAACGAAAGCTGTTCTTGAGATGGTTCATCAATCAATGGATGCTGCTGTTGCTTTTGCTAACGGTGAAACACCTGCAATCGCTGTTAAATACTGATAGTAAGATGTATTCGACCTTTATTATGGCTGATTATTGTTAAACAATTAGGTAACTATGTAAGCAGGATCAATAAGGAAAAATTATGAGTATTAAAGCAGATGGTCAAAAATGGGCCACAAAAGAGTCACAAGCTGTGCGCAATGAAGAATATGCACGCAAAGCGTCAGAAAACATGCCAGTAACATTTAATGGCACAACAGAACTGAAGCTAAAAGATTTTTCTTTAAAGTATTGTCAGGATCAGCGCAAGGAATACTAATTGGTGTATTACCTGCTGCAGTCATGAAGTACATTATTCAGTATTCTGGTTTAGGAACCACAGCATTTGGTTCAAATTTAAGTGCTATTCTAACTTTGTTTACATCACTTATCCCATTTTTGATTGGTATGGCAGTTGCACTCCAATTTAAAATGAAAAGCTTAGATGTTGGTGTTGTGGCAATTGCAACGGCAGTTGCTTCTGGTTCAATTCGTTGGGCACAGGCACCAACTGGATTTTTGAACCCAGTGACCGGAATACGTTCATTAGCACCGGCTAACATCTATATTGCCAGTGGTGCTGGAGATGTCATTAATGCAATGATTGTTTCTGCTATAGCAGTCTTGGTAACATGGTTGGTATCTCGTTATCTCCGAGGATTTGGTTCTGTTGCGATTATATTGAGCCCAATTATCGTGGGTGGTGGCGTAGGCTTAGTTGGGAAAACAATTGCACCATATGTTGGGGATGTCACTACTTGGATAGGTAAACTTGTAGAAACATTTACTAGATTTGCACCAATACCAATGGCAATCTTAATTGCTATGGCTTTTTCAATTATTATTATTACGCCAGTTTCAACTGTGGGAATTGCTTTAGCAATTTCCTTATCTGGCATTGGTTCTGGTGCTGCAGCTATGGGTGTTGTCGCTACGACAATTGTGTTGTTAATTAATTCATGGCGAGTTAATAAGCCTGGTGTCACGGTCGCGATTGCATTAGGTGCCATGAAGGGCATGATGCCTTCTGTCTTTGCTAAACCAGTGACGATGTTGCCATTTTTATTGGCTGCAGCAATTTCTGCTATACCAGTTGCCTTGTTTAACATTCAAGGAACACCAATAACAGCAGGGTTTGGTTATATTGGTTTAGTTTCACCTATTCAATCAATGGTAAAAGACCCTAATGTACCTGCAACTGTTATGAATCATTTTATTAATCCTATGATTGCTGTACTGGCTTGGTTGATTGTGCCAATTGTGGCAGGACTTATTGCACAATATATCTTTAGCAAACTGTTGAAATTATATGTACCAGCCGACTTTCAACAAGAATTATAAATGCGATATGTTAACAAATAATATGAAGGCCAATAGTTGGTCTTTTTTATTTTTTCAGATAAATTAAGAGTCACTTTAAATTTTGTGTGATTGTAGTGTATAATAAAATAGAATAAATAAATTGGATGATGGTCTTAATGCGCTTAGAGCACTTTACGCCAACCTATATGGTTGAACGAATATATGATTTAACAGTTGAAGATTTGAAAAAGCATGGCATAAAAACGGTGTTAGCAGATTTAGATAACACCTTACTTGCGTGGAACAACCCAGAGGGGACACCTGAGTTAAGACAATGGTTAACTGACTTGTGTGACGGTAATATTGAGGTAATTGTTGTGTCTAATAATACGACAAAACGCGTGGCGAAAGCTGTCAAACCACTTGGGGTTAAGTTTGTGTCATGGTCATTAAAGCCTCTGCCACGGGGTATTCTCTATGTACTGAGAACGCATCACTTGAAGCAAGAAGAAGTTATCATGGTTGGCGATCAAATGTTAACTGATATTTGGGCTGCACATGGTGCGGGTGTCAGAAGCGTATTAGTACAACGCTTAATTGAATCAGATATGTGGCAAACGTGGATAAATCGTAGTATTGAAAAGCAAGTGAAAAAAATTGTTTTCAAAGCACATCCACAGTTAAAATGGGAGAAAACACTTCGTGACAACTGAATTAATAACGGACGAATACGTTCAAGAACAATTAAATGAGGGATTACGCTGCATTGGCTGTGGGGCAGTTATGCAAGTAGTAGACTCATCAAAAGCGGGTTATTTGCCGATGAGTGCACTAAAAAAATCAATTGATAGCGAGGAACTATTGTGCCAACGCTGTTTTAAATTACGACACTATAATGAAATTCAACCTGTTGAACTAACAGATGACGATTTTTCACGTTTATTACATCAAATTTCAGATGCAAAAGCTTTGATAGTTTATGTCATAGATGTTTTTGATGTAACAGGTTCCGAAATAGCTGGTTTGCCTCGTTTTGTTGGCCAAGATAATCCCATTTTGGTGGTCGCAAACAAAGTTGATTTATTGCCAAAGTTGCTTAATAAAAATCGTTTAAAAAATTGGTTGCAAGTGGAATTGAAGGCACAAGGAATTAAACCAGTTGATATTTTCTTAACGTCTGCAACGCATCCAAAAAACCTTGATGACTTATTAGACACAATTGATAATTATCGTGAAGGCCGTGATGTTTATGTCGTAGGCGTGACCAATGTTGGTAAATCAACGTTGATTAATCAAATAATTAAGTCTGGGACAGGTGTTCAGGATTTGATTACAACGTCACGTTTTCCGGGAACTACACTAGATCGAATTGAAATCCCATTAGCTGACGGTAGGCAACTTATTGACACACCTGGAATCGTTAAACGTGATCAAATTACTCATGTATTGGCTGATAAAGATTTAAAGTATGCGTTACCGAAAAATGAAATTAAACCACGTACTTATCAATTGAATGCTGAGCAAACAATTTTTATTGGTGGTTTAGCTCGTTTTGATTTTGAGTTAGGGGAACGTACCCCCATTACGGCTTACTTTGAAAATAATTTATCTTTGCATCGTACTAAATTAATTGGCGCGGACGACTTTTATGATAAACATGCAGGAGAACTATTAACACCTTCTCCACAAGAATCAACGATAACAAATCTAATTAGGCACGAATTCAATATTACTGAAAAAAGTGACATTGTTTTTGCAGGCTTGGGTTGGATTTCTATTCCTGCTGGTATTAAAATAGCCGGTTGGGCACCACAGGGCGTTTCAGTCCTCATTCGAAAGGCAATGATTTAATGTTACAACTAACAGGTAAGCAAAAGCGCTTTTTGCGTTCAAAAGCAAATACGCTATCACCCATTTTTTCGGTAGGAAAAATGGTTTAACGCAATTGTGGGTTAATGAACTCGTTCTTGCCATCTCAAAACGAGAACTAGTTAAAATTAGTTTACAACAAGGTGCTGATGACTCGGCTAAAGATGTGGCAGAATTCATACAATCACATTCTGATATTACAGTGGCACAAACAATTGGACGGACATTGGTTTTGTTTTTACCAGCACAAGAAGATAAGTATAAGAGAATTTCGGTCGAATTAGCTAAAATTTAATTTAAGGTGGTCATTGTAATGAATGGTGTGTACACAATCTCAACTCAAACACAATCAGAAGTATGGCCCAACCAAGAAAAAAGAAAAATTGGTATTTTTGGTGGTACCTTTAATCCACCACATATTGGTCAGTTAGTATTGGCTGAAACGATTGGTAGACAGCTTGGTTTGGAAAAGGTATTTTGGATGCCGAATGCACAGCCAATTGATGGCACGCATGCGAGCGCAATATCTCCATCAAATCGTGTGCAATTAGTTAAAACGGCAATTATGGGGAATCCTTTTTTGATATTGAGCTTATTGAGGTACGCAATGGCGGTAAGTCATATACTTATCAAACGATGCGTGAGTTAGTTGAGATGCACCCTGAGAATGATTACTATTTTATTATTGGTGGTGAGAAAATTGAAAAATTGCCAACATGGGATCATATTGAGGAGTTGTCACGTTTAGTAAAATTTGCAGTGGGTGTTCATGGTGATCAAAAAAAACAAGCCCCTTATCCAATGCTGTGGTATGATGTGCCAGATATTCGAATTACGTCTTCAGAAATCAGAACAAAGATACGAATGAAGCAAAGTGTTAATTACCTTGTACCAGAGCGTGAAGCCCTGTTTATAGCAGAGTATAATTTGTATCGAGGTTTATATGACTAAATATTTTAATGGTAGTATTACTGAATTAGAAACAAAAGTTGCAGCTGGACTAACGGACTATCGATTTCAACATATTCTACGAGTCCGAGATTACGCAGTCAAGCTAGCGCGTAAAAACGGTGTTGATACTGACAAGGCCGAAGTTGCGGCGTTGGTTCATGATTATGCTAAAGAGCGGTCAGATGATGACTTTTTAACTGTTATTGCGCGTAAAAATATGGATCCTGATTTAATTAATTGGGGCAATTA
Organism: Leuconostoc inhae KCTC 3774; assembly: GCA_000166735.2. Taxonomy (GTDB): domain Bacteria; phylum Bacillota; class Bacilli; order Lactobacillales; family Lactobacillaceae; genus Leuconostoc; species Leuconostoc gasicomitatum. Next base: position 8,403 of record AEMJ01000773.1, read on the forward strand.
TATTTGGCATGGCATCGTTGGTGCTGAAATGGTTCGTGATGAACTTGGAGTGACGGATTTAGATATCTTAAATGCGGTACGCGAACATACAACTGGTGGTGCAGCAGAGATGACGGTGCTATCACAAGTTTTGTTTATGGCTGATTACCTTGAGGTAGGTCGTGACTTTTCGGGCGTTGATATTGCACGCCAAATTACAGACCAATCTTTAGCAGCAGGTGTCAGGTATCAAATTGTACATACAGTACGGCGGCTTGTTCAAAAGGAAATGGCTATCTATCCTAAAAGTATTACAACGTATAATTATTGGTTAACAAGAGCATAATTAAAAAATTGAATTAAGAAAGCATGGGAAAAAATTTTGACAACAGCATTAGATGTAACAACACTGCTTAAAACAGCTGTAGTAGCAGTTGATAATAAACAAGCGAATCATATTGTGGCACTTGATATGCGAAAAGTGAGCTTAATGGCTGATTATTTCGTCATCGCAGATGCTGCATCTAATCGTCAAGTACAGGCGATAGTAACAGAAGTGAAAGACCAAGTGCAGGCTGCCGGTGGTGAAATTAAATTAATTGAAGGATTTCAAGCTGCGGACTGGGTTTTAATCGACTTAGGGGATGTCATTGTCCATATTTTTTCTACAGAACAACGTGGATTTTATAATTTAGAACGTTTATGGAATGATGCACCTTATGTAGATTTAACAAAATTCCTTGTGACTGAATGATAAAAATTAGAGATGAGCAGCAGCTCATCTCTTTTTCTGTTAAAATAAACAGTATGACTAATGAAAATATACAAGACAATTATTCAACATTTGCTGAAAAATATGATACGCTATTTAATGATGAGATGTATTATTCATGGGCAAATTATGTTGCCAATAACACAAAACCAGGTCGCCTACTAGACTTAGGTGGTGGAGCAGGAAGATTGGCCGTTTTACTATCGCAACAAAATTATAGTGTTGATGTCCTAGATATATCTACTGAGATGTTATCACTTGCACAAAAACATGCAGTTGATTCTGATGTCGATGTGAAATTACTGCAGGCAGATATGCGAGAATGGTCAGATTGGGAGTTGCGTTATCCAACAATAGTCAGCTTTGCCGATGCATTGAACTATCTACCCAATTTAGCTGATTTTAAAGCAACTATCAGGCAGGTATATGATCATCTTGAGGCGGGCGGCCAATTTTTATTTGATGTTATTACGCCTTACCAAATCAATGTATTATATAATAATTATTATTATAACAACGATGATGACGAAGAAAATATTTTTATGTGGACAAGCTATCCAGGAGAAACACCTAACAGCGTTGATCATGATTTGAAATTTTTTGTTTATGATGAAAATATTGACGGTTTTAGAATTTTACGTGAAATTCATCATGAGCAAACTTATGCTTTGTCTGTTTTTCAACGCGAATTAGAATTAGCTGGATTCGAAGATATATCTGTGTCAGCTGATTTCGGGAATCAAAATATTAACGATACGACTGAACGTTGGTTCTTCAGAGCGGTGAAAGCATGAAGGCAGTTGGTATAGTAACAGAATATAATCCTTTTCATAATGGCCATATTTACCATATACAACAAGCAAAAAAGGAAACAGGGGCCGATGTTGTTGTGGCTGTTATGTCGGGTAACTTTGTTCAACGTGGGGAACCAGCGTTATTTGACAAGTGGACACGTGCACAAGCAGCATTAGAAAACGGCGTTGATTTGGTTATTGAGTTACCAATATTTTATGCAGTGCAGCCGAGCCATTTATTTGCCGAAGGGGCAGTTAAATTATTGGCAGCGCTGGGAGTGAAAGATATGGTATTTGGTAGTGAACATGCTGATGTTGATTTTTTATCTTTGGCAAAACAAGCACCTAGTGTGTCACAGGGAAAAGATTTGCAAGATAAAAATCAAACTTTTGCAAGTGCATATGCCCATCTGTTAGAAGCAGAAACAGGTTTTAAATTAGAAGATCCTAACGATATTTTAGCACTTGGATATGCTAAGGCCGTTGTAGATTTATCAGCAGATATTAAATTACATGCTATTCA
>AEMJ01000772.1 GCA_000166735.2 Leuconostoc inhae KCTC 3774
GCATTGAACTGCTAATTTGACTAAACAACGTCAAACTCGCTTGGAATTTTCAGCATCAACTGCGCCAAATAGCGTAATTGGATCATTGGTCTCTAAAGCAAGGGTTGTGGTAATAATTTTTCCAAACGATCCTTTAATGTGACATCATTCAGATAAGCTTGTGCCTCTTGCTGCCCATGAATACCATAGTACATCGCCCGTTCACTTTTTCCTAAGTCACTAAGTTGTGGTAAAACAAACCACATCCAGTGCGTTTGTTTTTGACCATTTTCAAGTTCATTTAGTGCATCTTCAAAAGTGTTAACCCCTACTATTTCACCATTTTGTGCATCTAAAAATCGTTGTAATTCATTGTTGAGCGTCAGCACTTGCACACTGTTTGTTTTTTTATACTGACGGTACATCCGATAAACCGCTTGACCCGAAAAAGTGAGGTGTATG
>AEMJ01000771.1 GCA_000166735.2 Leuconostoc inhae KCTC 3774
GTTAATTTAACGCTTTCAACCCGTTCACTATCAAATAGTGATGAAAAGTCTACTTGCAGATTTGTGGCATTGTCTTTTGTAAAAATTGCTTGATTTAAATCGCCTAGAACAGTAAATTTAGCTCTAGGAAAGCTAAATTTTAAAAACGCTAGTTGAAACGGCGTATAATCTTGAATTTCATCAATAAATAAGAAACGAATGTCACGTTCACCACGTTTACCAGTAATTAAATCATATAAATAAAGATATAACGTTGTGTCAGTCAAAGACAATTGTTTGGCGCGTAATGATGCAATAACTGTTTCAACATGAGCTAACCAATCGGACTCAGCAATATTAAATGATTTCAAATCAAAATAGTGATGCGCTTGTCTTAAAAAGTCAATAAACTGCGCGTTAATATTTAAGAAGTTAGCACGCCGTATTTGACGCGCCAACGGCCTTAATGATTGCGTGACAATCTGTCTTGACAAAAATTGGCGCTCTGCTTTTTCACTTGCAAATTCACGTTCTTTAGGTCCCTCTCCAAGTTGGGCAAGGCGTGTACGTGCTGCAGCATCAGTCTCTTGATCATCTCCTATACGTACTTTCCCAGCACCAACAAGTTCGTCATATTCTTGTTTTGATAGGTTTTCAATAGTTAATTCAACCCAATCTTTACGTACCTCTAGACCAACTTGTGAACTTAATATACGCATCAAAGTGTCACGTGTCGCTTCTAGTCTTTGACCTAATTTATAATTATCATTGTATTGGTAATAAATTTCAGAAATTCGTTCTTTTGAGATTAATGGTTCACCGCGAAACATCACACTGCGGATTTTCATATCTGAACGATTCAAATGATCAGCATAAGCTGTAACAGCGTCAAACATAGCCAAACTACCCTTTGCTAGGTTAATCGGTGTATCCTTTGCATCATGTTCAAATCGTTCCTGCAAGGTTTCTACGTCAATCTTTGGTAATCGACGTGACGCATACTGATAAAACGTCATTTGCACCATATTTTGCTCACCAAGTTCTGGTAAAACATTATCAATATAGTCATTGAATAGTTGATTTGGACTAAATAACACAACTTGTCCAGATGTTAATTTTCCACGATAACGATAAAGTAAATAGGCAACACGTTGTAGCACAGCTGCTGTTTTACCAGATCCAGCAGCACCTTGAACAAATAATAAATCTGCAGCGGTATTACGAATAATTTTATTTTGCTCTTTTTGAATCGTTGTAACAATTGATTTCATTTTGGTTGACGATTCACCAGACAACGCATTCATCAGCATTGCATCGCCAATCGCCTCTTCTGTGTCAAACAATGTTACAATCACACCATCTTCAATTTGAAATTGACGTTTAAGTGTCACATTGGCCTCTTGCGTCCCATCAGGCGTTATATAGGACACATTTCCAATACCACCATCATAGTAAATTGATGCAACAGGTGCACGCCAATCATACACTAGAAAACGATTCTTTTCATCACTAAACGAACCTAATCCGATATAAATTGTTTCTTGTTCAGGATGTTGGCTAGTAGACTCACTAAAATCAATGCGCGCAAAGTATGGTTTATCAATTTGTTTTGTTAATGTGGCAAAACGACGTTCAGCGCGTGTTTTAGAATTTTCACGTTCAGATAACATTTGCTGTTGTTGACGAATTGAAGCAGCCGTCTCCACAATACCAGAGTAAGTGTCGGTTTTTAAACGGACATCTCCCCAATTTTGCGCAACTGAGTCAAGGCTTTTATTTGTTGATTTAATACTAGATTTTGTTGTTTGAAGCGATTTTTCCATCGCATATAGTGTTTTATTGAGATATTGCGTTTCGTCAGTTTTAATTTTATTGTCCAAAATGAGTCTCACTCTCTTCAAATTCAGTGCTTTAATTATACGCTTTCTAGTGGTTAAATACAAAAAACATTTTCATTAAAATGACACATAAAAAGCCGCAACCGAAGTTGCGACTTGATATAGCTCGTGAGAGAATCGAACTCTCGATTCCGCCGTGAAAGGGCAGCGTCTTAGCCGCTTGACCAACGAGCCATGGTCAGTGATGTCTGATATCTATCAGACAACTATATTAGTATATCAAGAATTAAATTAGTCGTCAATACTTTTTTGTAAATTGTTTTTGTATTTTGCTAAATACTATTCAATCCGATCGTTTTTTAACGTCATTAATTGTGTTGGATCAATGGGTTTAGCTGTTTTAATCACAGCATGCTTATAATATTGCCATGGTTGCATAGGATCAAATTCAGAATCTGTCGTCACCGGTAAGCCATTCCTAAAACGTGTTAATAGCCATTTTTCTAACATTTTTGGAATACCAAGTAATTCAAAATCTGATGGTGATAAAGCATAACGAATTGCTAACTCATCATTATTTTTAACTTTTTGAACCCAATTTGGTTCGATAATCAATTCGCGCCCCAGTGCGGCAAATGTAGCCTCGCCACCATCATCTAATAATGATTCTACCTGCTCTGGTTTTTTGAGTAATCCTGCTATGATTAACGGAAAATCTGGCGGCAAAATTGCTCTGTAATAATCCATCACTTTTTTAGTATCTGACTTATCACGAAAAGGCGTTTGAAACGCATCATTTAATGACAAATGGAGATAATCAACAGGCAATGCCATTAGTTTTTCAGCGAATCCAAGTGAATCCTCAAGTGTAATACCTGGTGTCATCGGTTCTTCTGGGGATTGACGGTAACCTAACAAAAATGGCTTATCAGCAAATTTTTCAATTGTCTGTGCCACTTTAGCCGTTATAGCTAAACCAAAACGCCGCCTTTTTTCGACTGTACCACCCCAAATATCATCACGTCTGTTACTATCTGGCGAAAAAACTGCTGCATAAGATAAAGATTGGCACCATGTAGTTCTATGCCATCAAAGCCTGCCAAAATTGCACGTTTTGTGGCTTGAGCAAAATCTTCAATCGTTTGAGAAATTTCACTATGGGTCAAGGCACGTGGTATTTCATGCTCACCATGTGGATAGGCCTGTGATGAAGCAGATACCGGTTGCTGTCCGCGCAAAATTTCAGTTGTGGTTTGTCGACCAGCAGCAAAAATCTGTAAAATAGCTTTAGCACCACCTGATTGGATTGTGCTGGCTAACCGCCGCAAACCAGGTATTTTATCATCATCAGAAACTGAAATGCCACCTTCCCAACCACGTCCAACATCATTAACATAGGCCGCCTCAGTGATAACCATCGCAGGCCCCTGAGCACGCATACGATAATAGTTTAATTCATTATCACTTACACTGCCATCTGCCAAAGAAGCTCTCAGTGTTGTAGGTGCCATAATAACATGATTACCTAATGTAACAGCTTTATTTTTAAAAGTATAATTGTCTAAAAAATCATAATTAATTTGCATAATTTTATTATACAAAAAAATTGTTTTTAGGCGAGTTTACTCATAATAAAATTAATGTTTCAAAGTTAACCATCATCAAAAAGGCAACCAATTTTTTTTGGTCGTCTTTGATTTATTGATTCTTTATCGTTCCTAAGATACCAAGTTTCTTATACACACCTAGCAATAGCCCACCAAAAATACTACCGACTACAATAAGAAAAATACCTGCATTAATTCTAGTAGGGACTACAAATCTCGCCTCCCAATAACTAATTAGTGAAAAAGTCACTAATAAGAATAACGTACTTATATATATCACATTTAACTTTTTTATATCAAGATGTGCCAAAATATTGAATCGCCTAATAATATAGATACCCATTAATAGTGTAATGACAGTCATTGATATTAGAGTGGCTAATAACGCACCCATTGTCCCAGTCAGATAAATCATTATTGGTTGGGCTAATAATTTAACAATCATACCAATACCAATTGCTCTTAAAGCAATACGTGTCTTGCTAAGCCCTTGTAGTATCATGGCAAGTACTGTAGTCAATCCCATAAATAAAGCTATAAGAGCTGAAATTTGAACCATTGGTATATATGCCTGTGGTTGCGCGTAATTACCATAGAACAAGATATAAATGGGCTTAGCTAGTGTATACAGCGTGGCACATGCTGGTAGCGTAATTAAACAAAATAATAAATAGGCTTGACTAATATATTTTTCCAAAATCCGTGAATCAAAACGATTTCTAGTCACAAGTGGCAACACAGTAGAAGCGATAGATACAGATAGTGAAACGATGATCATGATTAGTTTATTACTATTGAAATTAAATATACCAAATATTGTTTCAATATCATCGCTTGATAATTTATCATAAAACATTGTCATCAAAGGATGAAACGTAAATTGATCAATCCATTGATAGGCTGACAAGAAGCCACCTATAAGAACGAATGGTAATGCTTGAACAAGTATGTGCCGCAAATTAATTTCTTGGTTGTTCTGATTGATCAGTGCATCATGAGTGACTGGTTGTGGCAATCGTACGCTTTTATTTGGATGATAAATACTAAAAAGCAAAAAAAGAGTGGCTAACCAAGCCCCCAAGGAGGCAGCGAAAGTCGAATGAACAACGACTGTCTTCCAACTACCATGTTGAATGTTTAAAATAAAATATGCTGAAGATAGCATATAAGCTACTCGGAAAAATTGTTCAATAATATCAGACTTAGCAATATCCACCATTTTAAGTTCGCCTTGCAATTGTCCTCGCAATACCGAAAGAAAAGGAAAAATAAGCACAGCAAAGGTTAAGGAACGTAAAACAGGGATCACGTTAGGATCTCCTACTGATAAAAATGGCGCTAAGAACCAAAGTAATAGACTACATAACAAACCCGCACACAAACTAATTAAAGTTGCTTTACCAATAAATTTATGCTTTTCATATCCCTGCAACTGGGCTGTTAATTTTGCAACAGCTGATGGTAACCCAGCTGTTGAGAGCATTAAGAAAAACTGATATAAATTATATCCTTTCCCCATTAACGTGTTTGCTTGCAGGGACAGTGTCCCTAACATTAGTGTCCATGGAATAACATAAAGCGCACCCAGCACTCTGGAAGTAATGTTACCAAATGCAAGCCATGCTGTGCCATTAGTTAGCTGATTTTTTGGTTGATTCACTTGTTTCATAAAATCCTGTACACTCTATTCCCCATAGTTATCATTCCCCCAACTCTTCAAAGTATTAACAACGTATAACATTTAACATTAGTCATATTTTAACACGAAAAAGATTTAAAACTATAAAATTATTTTAACTCATCATTTGTCAAAAAAAAACGCCGAAGCGTTTTAAATTTATAGATTATTCTAATTAATACCAACCAGTAGCTTGTGAATGTGCCCAAGCGTTTTCAGCAGTACCATAACGTGAGCTGATATAAGACTTCATTGCATTCAACTGATCGTTATAATCAGTTGAGTTACCACCATACATTGCACGAGCTTGGGGTGATAATTGACCAATACCATAATATTGACCATTTGTGGCGTTAACATTGCCACTTGATTCACGGGCAATCAAAGCATCTAATGCAGAAGATGATGAAACATTTGATGTAGGAGCTGCTGCTTGTGCTACAGGCTGTTGTACTTGTGTTGTCACTGTTGTTGTAGATTGTTGTACTTGTGAAACAACTGTTGTTGCTACAGGTTGTTCTACTTGTGCTGCAACTGCTGACTTTTCAGCAAAAGTTAAATGTTGTCCAACCAGAATAACATCAATGTTGCTAATATTATTGTTAGCTGCAATTTGAGCCACAGCGACATTAAATTCTTTAGAAATTTTATTCAATGTGTCGCCTGACTTAACAACGTAATCTGCTGATGTA
>AEMJ01000770.1 GCA_000166735.2 Leuconostoc inhae KCTC 3774
CACATCAGCAGATTATGTCGTTAAGTCAGGCGACACGTTGAATAAAATCTCTAAAGAATTTAATGTCGCTGTGGCACAAATTGCAGCTAATAATAACATTAGCAACATTGATGTTATCGTAGTTGGTCAAC
>AEMJ01000769.1 GCA_000166735.2 Leuconostoc inhae KCTC 3774
AGCCATTTGATAAATCTGGCTTAATTGCCCTACTGTATCTGTTATTAACCGGTATTTTAACAAGGGTAAGAATTTTTCTTCAAAATCAATTGTATTATTCATGGATTGTACATTTTTTAAAGTAACATCTGGCACAACATTTTGTATTTTTTCCAACTTATTTTTATGTAACGCTAAACGAATTGCTGATGCTGATGCAATTGTTTGCGTATCTGAAAACATTGTGTCATGATAGCCCGCTGTCACTCTC
>AEMJ01000768.1 GCA_000166735.2 Leuconostoc inhae KCTC 3774
AGCTATCACATGTTCCAAGGGGCCTCCTTGTGAACCAGGGAAAATAGCGGAATTAAGTTTCTTAGCATATTTTTCTTGTGACAAAATAACACCGCCACGAGGTCCACG
>AEMJ01000767.1 GCA_000166735.2 Leuconostoc inhae KCTC 3774
GACTACGTCCCCACTTTGTGTGTGTATGATCAATCATAATGCCCCAAAACGGGCCATCGAGCGCATCAATCACTCGAGCAACCAACATTAATGTACCAACAGCTGCTGCTGTAATACCAAAAACATCGGTATAAAAATACATAAGATAAGTACCGATCAAACTAAACGTAAAACTACATGCGAAATCACTGGCACCATAACTCAACCGTTCATTCCAAGGTAACTTACCTTGGCCTTTTTTATTGTCATTTCTGCATTATCAACCATCTCACTAACTCCCTTCTTTACATAGATTCATTATCTCGATTAGAAAACAGATATGCCCTGATTTCATATGGCCTGAGTGCTAAACTGGTTACATCTGGATAATTTTGAATCAAAAGTTTACTATCTTTAGGTATATTGTAGGCGCGACTAACAGATTGTGCAGTAAAATTTGCTATCACTAGCAATACTTCTTTGTCATTTTTTCTTGTATATGCAAACACCGCTTCGTCTTTTTCATTGCCTGTGACGAGATCAAAAGTACCATCAGTGATAACAGGTAGTTCGTGACGTAACGTAATTAATCTTTGATAAAAGTAAAATAATGACTCTTTATCCTTTAATGCAGCGTCAACATTAATAGATTCATGATTGGCATTGACTTCTAACCAAGGTGTTACGTCACTAAATCCTGCATAAGTTGTACTATCCCATTGCATAGGGGTACGTGCATTATCTCTTGAGCGTGCGCGTAAATAATTCATCATCACATCAGCAGAAATCAAATGTTCTTGTTCAACGAGTTCATGATAGGCATTGATTGACTCAAGATCTTGATACTGATCCATTGTCTGGAAGTTTGCATTCGTCATGCCGATCTCTTCACCTTGATAGATATACGGTGTACCTTGCATAAAATGCA
>AEMJ01000766.1 GCA_000166735.2 Leuconostoc inhae KCTC 3774
TAAACTAAATCGCTGTTCTCTATTCCAATTTAAGCGCGCTATACGCGCATCAGTTTCATCAATTGACAGCTCTACAAATGAAAAACCTCGCTTTTTAGCAAACTTTAATTTGTCCAACCATGACATCGT
>AEMJ01000765.1 GCA_000166735.2 Leuconostoc inhae KCTC 3774
ATGTTGCAAAGCTGCACCGATAAAATCACGATACAATCCTTCTGGACGTTCCGGGCGAGATAAAAATTCTGGATGATATTGTGCTGCCACAAAGAAATCATTCTTTGGATACTCAATAACTTCCATTAAACGATCATCTGGTGATGTTGCTGAAAATATAATTCCTGCAGATTCAAACTCTTGACGATACGTTGTGTTGAATTCATAACGATGACGATGACGTTGTTCAATTTCTGCCACGTTACCATATGCTTTGGCTGTCAATGTATTTGGAACCAACATGGCCGGATAAAGACCTAATCTTAATGTACCACCTAGGTTTTCAATATCTTGTTGATCTTTCATCAAATCAATAATTGGTGCTGTCGTTTCAGGATTTAATTCAGTTGAATTCGCATCTGCATAACCCAAAACGTGTCGTGCAAATTCAACTGAAGCCAACTGCATACCTAAGCACACGCCTAAGAAAGGTATATTAGATTCACGTGCATAGCGAATCGCTTCAATTTTGCCTTCTGTCCCGCGCTCACCAAATCCGCCCGGCACCATGATACCATCGACACCTGCAAGTAATACTTTCACATTATCAGCTGTTACAGTTTCCGACTTAATGTGCTTAATAGTCACATCTGCTTCTTGTGCATAGCCGCCATGCTTAAGTGCCTCATTAACAGAAATATACGCATCTGGCAAATCTGTATACTTACCAACTACAGCTATCTTAACTGACCTTTTTGGATTCTTGATGCCTTCAATCATTTTTGACCAGTCAACCATATCAGCTTTAGGCGCATCAATTTGTAACTTATTTAAAACAACATCATCCATACCTTGCGCTTGTAGATTCAGTGGTATTTCGTAGAGTGTTTCAACATCGCGAGACTCAACTACTGCTTCTGGACTCACGTCTGTAAAAGTTGAAATTTTCTTTATCAAGCTCTCTTCTAGAGGTGCTGAAGTACGCAAAACGATCATATCAGGTTGAATGCCTAATGATCTTAACTGTGCAACAGAATGCTGTGTTGGCTTTGTTTTAGCTTCACCAGCCGCTGTCAGATAAACAATCAAACTCGTATGAATATAAAACACATTTTCACTACCAAGATCAGACTTCATTTGACGTAACGCTTCAATGAATGGCAAACTTTCAATATCACCAACTGTCCCACCAACTTCAACAATAACAACATCAGCATCTGTTGATTGTGCAGCTTTTTTCATTTTATCTTTAATTGCGTCTGTAATATGTGGAATAACTTGAACGGTCCCACCATTGTAGTCACCACGGCGTTCTTTGGCTAATACTTCTGAATAAATACGTCCTGTTGTAACATTCGAATACATATTCGTATTAATATCCATAAAACGTTCATAATGGCCCATATCCAAATCAGTCTCTAGCCCATCACCAGTTACAAATGTTTCGCCATGTTGATACGGTGACATTGTTCCAGGATCAATATTAATGTATGGATCTAATTTTTGAATCGCCAACTTTAACCCACGGTTTTTTAGCAATCGACCAAGTGACGCAGCCACAATGCCCTTGCCCAATGATGACACCACGCCACCGGTTACAAAAATATACTTAACTTGCTTATCTGCCATGATGCCTCCTCATGATTCAGCGCAGCCGCGCTCGTAACGTTTCAGGGGTAAAAATAAATTAGAAAAGCTCCCAAGTTGAACTTGGGAGCTTTTAACGTCTGTCCCATTAAATGGGAGCCCTAATATATAATACAGATTTAACCTGTTTTTGTCAAATTTTTTCAACAATTACTTAAAAATCAGCGTTCAATTAATCTGTCACACGTTTAAATACTGTAATGCTTTCAACATGCGTTGTTTGTGGGAACTGATCAATTGGCTGTACTGCGCCATCAATTTTAAAGCCTTCAGCTAAAATTTGGACAGCATCGCGTGCAAGAGTCGCTGGGTTACAGCTGATATATACAAATGTTTCAGGCTTCATAGCACTAACAGCAAAAATTAATTCAGCTGTTAATCCTTTACGTGGTGGATCAACAAATACAACGTTTGGTTTTAAACCATCTTCGGCCCACTTAACCATCTGTTCAGGTGCATCAGCTGTCACAAACGAAACATTTTCGATGTGATTATTTTTAGCATTTTTCTCTGCATCTTCGACAGCAGTTTCAACGACCTCAACACCATAAATTTTCTTAACCTTATCAGCAATAGACAAAGTTATCGTCCCAATACCCGAGTATGCATCAACTACTATGTCAGTCTTTTTTAATCCTGCTTTTTCAGCAGCAAGTGTATATAAAGTCGCTGTAGTCTGTGGATTCACTTGATAGAACGAATTTGGCCCAATAACAAAATCTTTATCCATTAATTGGTCATGAATTTCATTAGCGCCCCAAATCGTTTCATTCCACTGTCCCATGATAACATTTGTATCATGATTGTTAATATTGTGGATAAAGCTCTTTAATTCAGGTAGTTTTGCCTGCAACCGTGTTGCAATTTCTGTTGCATCAGGTAATTTCTTGGTATTTGTCACAATCACAACCATTAATTCGTGTGAATAGTAACCGCGACGTGCCATAATATGACGCACAACCCCTTTGTTTGTTTCTTCATCATACGCAGAAATCCCTAAATCACGTAAAATATCACGCGTTACAACTACTGCTTCATCAACTTTGGGATCTTGGATATAAAAATCATCAGTTGGCACAAGCTTATGTGATCCACGACGATAAAATCCTGTTTCTAACCGACCATTAATTAATTGTACTGGCACTTGTGCCTTATTACGATATTTTGTCGGATTCTCCATCCCAAGCGTGGGCTTAACATCAACCTCAACATTAACTTTTTTGAACATTTGTTCAATTTGATGTTGTTTAAATGTTAATTGTGCCTCATACTTCAAGTTCGCCAGCGGTGCAATTCCTGTAGTAATAGCCACTTTATCGACATCTTCAGCACGATTTGGTGATTCTTGTACGCGTGTAAGGACACGTCCAAACGCATAGTTCTTTAAAACCTTGGTAATACTGAGATTAACCACTTCACCAGGAATAGCATCAACTACGAAAATAGGAAAATTATCAATTTTGACAACACCCATACCTTGGTAGGTGATATCAATCACTTCCCCTTGAATTTCTTGATTCTTTTTAACTGGTACTTCTGTTTTGTAAACACGATTAGCTTTTGCCATATGTTTTGACGACGTACAACATTAATTATAGTACGTCGTATCTCCTTTTCTTGGGTTTTTAGACACCCACTGTCAACCTTATTTAACGTCGAGTTTTTCGACGTCTGCCACAAACTTTTCCTTAGTGGTATCTGAAATAGTCGCTGCTTCTTGCATACCAGAACGATTAGCAACAAATTCGATGTGTTGTTGCAGATCCGTAAACACCATCGGTGCATCTCCACCATATTCGCCATCTAAATTGACTTTTAACTGATCTTGATCCAAAGGTGTGATTGCCACTTTATTCGTTTTTTATAAATCATTTGTTGATTGTCAACATGCTTCCCACCATTTAGCATTTGGGCAACTATTTGTAAAATTTGGGCTAAATTGGATTCTTTGATAATTAACAATGTGAATTTACCATCGTCTAATTTAGCATCAGGAACAATTGTCTCAAAGCCACCAACAGAATTTGTTAAAGCCAAAAATATCATTGAGATTTTACCAGAATATTCACCGGTATCATAAGTAACTTTAGCATTAACTGGTTTTATTCGTGTAATAAGTTCTGTTCCTTTAACAAGATAGGCCAGATAACCGTACAACGACTTCATCAAAGATGGTACAGCATATGTGACTTCACTGATTGTGCCAAGCGCTGCAATATTCATGAAATACTTCGACATGCCTGCTTGATCAATTTTTCCAATGTCCATTTTAATGGTTTCACGCTGAAAAATAATTTTAGCTGCTTCTAATGGTTCATCACGCGGTAATTTTAACGCGCGTGCATAATCATTCGTTGTACCAGCCGGAATAACGGCCATCATAGGGCGTTTGGGTAACGGCGCTAACCCATTAACAACTTCGTTGATTGTGCCATCGCCACCAGCCGCTACAATCAAATCAAACCCTGCTATTGCTGCACGTTTTGCTTCTTTAGCTGCAGACATTGGTTCTGGTGTTGTAGCAAATGCTGAAGTTTCATAACCAGCAAGCTCGTAGGTATGCAAAATAGCTAGCATTTCCCGTTTAATTGCTTCACGACCAGATGTTGGATTATAAATAATTCGTGCTCTCATTTTAAAGTGTCATATAGCTATTAAAGCTACCAATCACGTTACCGTGAAACACTATCCTTTCATAAAACTATGTACACAGGTATAAACCTGTATAAAGCGTATGCCATATATTACTCATTATAGATTTCAATCTCATAATGACATTAAAATCATTGGTACTCAACGTCTCGCTAATTCTTCTAGCAACATTTTATTCATGACACCTGGGTTTGCTTGTCCCTTTGACATCTTCATTAATTGGCCAATAAGGTAGCCAGTTGCCCGGTCTTTACCACCTTTAAAATCCTCAATTGATTGTGGATTATTGTCCAAAACGTCAGTAATCCAACCCAATAAGACGACCGGATCACTAATTTGTACCAAGCCATTCTTTTTAGCAAATGATTCTGGTTCTTCTCCTGCCATGATTGCTTCAAAAACCTGCTTGGCTTGTTTTGTTGAAATTGTACCAGCTTCAATCAATTTAATCATACCAGCTAAATGTACTGGTGTTAATTGTGTGTCCTGTAATTCAATTTGATGCTTGTTCATAAAGGCATTCACATCACCAATTAAATAGTTTGCCGCACGTTTCGCATCGGCGCCAGCAGCAACTGTTGCATCATAAAAATCAGACATTGCAAGCGTTTGTGTCAATACTTTCGCATCATATAGTTCAATACCTAAGTTTGATACGTAGTCACGCTGGCGATCTCCAGCTGATTTAGGTAACTCATCAGCCACTTTTTTTATCCATGTTTGATCAATCGTAATTGGCGCCAAGTCTGGTTCTGGGAAATAACGATAATCATCTGCACCTTCTTTAACACGCATTAAGATTGTTGACTTAGTTGGTTCATTGTATCGACGCGTTTCTTGTTGAATCACACCACCAGATCGCAAAACCTCTGCTTGACGTTTTTCTTCAAAAATCAAGGCATTACGAACGTAGTTAAATGAGTTAATATTCTTCATTTCAACTTTTGTACCATATCCAGATGAACCAAATGGCCGAATCGAAATGTTGACATCCGCACGCATTTGGCCTTCTTGCATTTTAGCTTCTGAAATGCCAGTAAACAAAATAGCTTGTCGCAATTGTTCTAAGTAAGCATAAGCTTCTTCAGGGGAAGCAATGTCTGGTTCAGAAACAATTTCAATTAAGGGTGTGCCTTGACGATTCAAATCAACATAAGAATAGCCATCTGCACCGTGCGTATTCTTACCGGCATCTTCTTCGACGTGCATTCTTTAATACGTACACGCTTAACGGTCCCATCAGCCAATGTCACATCTAAATAGCCATTTGTGCCAAGTGGCGTTTGCGATTGTGTTGTTTGATAAGCTTTAGGATTATCAGGATAAAAATAGTTTTTGCGATCCCAACGAATGAATGGAGACACAGTCGCGTGTAAAGCAAGTGCAGCACGCATACCAAATTCTATTGCCCCTTTGTTCGCTACAGGCAAAACACCTGGATAACCAAAATCAATCACATTGGTATTTTCATTAGGTTTATCACCATAATGTACTGGTGACGGTGACATGAGCTTTGAGTTCGTTTGCATTTCAACGTGGACTTCAAGTCCTATCGTCGTTTCAAAATTTCCTGTTGCCATAATTTTAGAG
>AEMJ01000764.1 GCA_000166735.2 Leuconostoc inhae KCTC 3774
ATGAACAATTCCTGGTCTGAATTCACCATTAATTGTCGACAATGGCGCATGAAAAAGTAATGCATTAACAAGTGTCCCAGAGCTATGTCCTGCAGCCGGATGAACAACCATTCCCTGCGGTTTATTAACAACCAAAATATCATCATCTTCATAAATAATATCGAGTGGTATATCTTCTGCAATAATTTCAGTTGTTATCACTTCTGGCTGTAAAATGGTGATTGTATCACCCGTTGTTACTTTATAGGCTCTTTTGACTTGAACCCCATTCACTAAAATGTGTCCGGTTTGTAACCACTCTGCTAATGTTGTACGTGAATATGGTAAATTTTCTTTTGCCAAAATTGCATCAATGCGACCTATTTGATCAATAATATTAATTGTTATCTTTTTTGTCATAAGTAGCCATGTATTCCTTAATTTGATTTGCAATGTTTTGACTTAGCCAGTATTTACGTGATCGTCCAGCACGTGTAAAAGATAGTACATGGCCATTTAGTTGCCAGTTAACCATCGTTGTAAGAGAAATTTTTCGTAATCTGAGACAAATACGCGTCCCAAAACAATTGTGCGCCCGCAACATAAACACGACGACGCAAAATAGTTATAATTCCTAGTATCAACATGAATAAGAGATAGACGATTGGCATCATTTCTAATTTAAATGTTGTTTCACTCCATAATATGATACCGGCCATGAACAATATAAACCACCAAAGCCAGCCTATTTGTCCTGTTATATCTAATGGTTGAAAGTATCCACGTTTAGGAATCATTTTTTTGCTCCAGTTTCATTACGATAAAATATGGCTTATTCACAGAATAACAATATATCTATGAAATCATGCCTTAATCTATTTTACCATGGATTTTGATTGTAATTTGATAACTTTTTTTAGAAAACAAGGTATAATTTAATCAATAAAGCAATTCAAAAATTATGACACTAAGGTAGATACTATGATCAAAATTTTTGTTGATGCAGCACGTAATATACAAACTGGACAAAGTGCTGCTGGTGCAGTTATTATTACTAATAATAAACAACGTCAGCTTAAAAGTAGCTTACCTGATACTCAAAACAACCAAGAAGCCGAGTTTCTTGCCTTAATTTGGGCGTTAAAAACACTTGATAGTACAACTGATATCATACAATTGTACAGTGATTCTCAAATACTGATTGATGCCATACATAAAAATTATGCTAAGCATTACCAAATCTATGTTGATGAGATTAGCACTTTAGTGTCTTTACACAAATTATTTTTAAGCCAATGGTTACCTGAAAAGAAAATTTAGGCGCCCATAATCTTGCCTTACAAGCATTAAAGTAAAAAACTATATGAGATAAAAATCTCATATAGTTTTTATTCGTACTATTCAAAACCATCTCGCCGTCATGGCATTTAGGCCATCCTCAGTATAAACTTCAATCACATCAACATCTACAATTAAAAGTAGATTATTTAAATCACCTGTTAATTGTCTCGTCTCAACTTGACCTGATTCCCATTGCTGCCTTTCAAATACTAATTTATTATGATGTCGTGACAACATTGCACGATCACTAAGTCTTATCGTCCAATCAGCTGTGGTTGGTATACGGTATTGACCAATACTCACATTATCAAACGAGGTTAAGACAGTTGTATCAATAATTTCAGTAATTGGTTGCTGTACCAATTGTAGTTTATCATTCACATGTAATTCACGCGGTAAACTTAGTACATGTACCCATTTCCGGTTTTGAATAGTGGGGACAGCCGCTTCACGTTCAGGTGTCATCATACCTGCCCATCCCCACATAATACGGCGCCCATCTGGTGCAATCATAGTTTGGGGTGCGTAGAATTCAAATCCATGGTCAACCTCTTTAAAATCTGTTATGACGTTGAATCGCGCGCTTTTCTCATCAAACTGACCAATCACATAACCCGTGTTATGAATATTTTCATAACGATTATTTTTTGGATCTGCAGCAAGTCCTTGCGGTGAAAACATTAAAATTTGTTTCCCATCAACTTCAATGAAATTTGGACATTCTAGCATGTACCCTCGCACATCTAATAATTGATTTTCAATTAATGAGCCACGATAAGACCAGTTCTTGAAATCAATTGATTCATAGATAATGATGTCACCCACCTTATTGCTATGTTGCGCCCCCAGTATTAGAAAGTAATGACCATTTTTCCCTTGCCAGACCATAGGGTCACGAACATCCTTCGTAAATCCGTTTGGATGGGGAAATAATTCACCAAGTTTTTAAATTGAATACCATCATCACTAACTGCCCACATCTGGGATGATTTAACGCTATGCCCTGAAGTATCACGAACATTCCCTGTATAAAAGATGTATAATCGATCGTCGTGTACAAAAGCTGTGCCCGAGTATATACCTGCACTATCCAAATTTTCGAGTGATGGTTTTAATGCAGTTTTAACACGTTGCCATTCTTTTAAATCATCAGAAACGAAGTGCCCCCACTCTTTATACGTATGATCACAGGCATATGGATTCCATTGGTAAAACACATGGTATTGACCCTTAAAAATATTAAACCGTTGGGATCATTTAATAACCCTTTGGTGGGATATAAATGAAATTTTTCAAAACTCACTGCATCATTTGTAACTAACATTAATCTCCCCTTACGCTTCAGTAATTGTATTATTTTGTGGTACAGCAGTCATAATAACATCACTCGACTGTACTGTTTTACCATAAGTTGTATCTAGAGCAACATCTGAAAAACTATTCGTGTTTGTAACAATAACCATTGTAGTCACAGGATAGCCAGCATCTAATATCACCTGCTTATCAAATGTACCAAGTAAGTCACCTCTATGAACTTGTTGTCCTTGTGTGACTTGACTGGTAAATCCTTTACCATCCAAATTTACTGTATCAATACCAATATGAATGAGCACCTCAACACCATCATTTGACTTCAAACCATACGCATGTTTTGTTGCATACGCAACCGTCACTTCGCCATCAATTGGCGCAAATATTTTATTATCTTCTGGTTCAATTGCAATGCCTGTACCCATCATACCACTTGAGAATACTGCATCGTTAACAGTTGTTATATCAACAAGTTCACCGGCAACTGGTGCATTAATTTCAAAGCCCGTCACTTGATTTGGATGGACATTTGTTACTGATGCTGTATTGACTTCAGGCATATGTGAACGCCCATAAATTAATGTCACTACAAACGATAGGCCAAAACTAACAATAATTGCTAAGAAGAAGCCAAACCATTTGTTTGTTGGAATTGCAATGAATCCGATAACACCTGCAGGTCCTAATGATGAAGACATCACGTGAAATAGTCCCATAACCAAACTTGCTACACCTGATGAACCTAATGCAATAAAGAATGGAAAACGGTATTTTAGATTAACACCGAATAAAGCAGGTTCTGTAATACCTAACATGGCAGAGGCACCTGCAGACGATGATAAGGCGCGTAACTTTGTATTGCCTTTAGCTAAGAAGTATATTGCAAAGGTTGCGGCACCTTGCGCAACGTTTGCTGCTGTGGCGATTGGGAAAATAAAATCACCACCTGTTTTAGCAATATTTGCCAATAATTGTGTTTCAATAGCTGGGAAACTTTGATGTAAACCAGTAATAACAATCGCTGAGTAAAATGAACCAAATACGCCATATCCAACGAAGCCAAATGTTGTCACCAACCAAACTAAGCTATCTGTAATGCCATTTGAAACGACACGTAATACCGGACCAACAACAATAAATGTGACAAACCCTGTAATCAAAAGCGCCAACATAGGTGTAAACGTGAAATCAATGGCGCCTTTTAAATGCTTATGGAAAAACTTTTCCAGTGTTGCCAAGATAAACGCAACTCCAATGATTGGCAATACTTGCCCTTGATAGCCCGCCTGTGCAACTGACAGACCAAACAAATCCCAAGACGGCATCTTACCAGTAGCAACTGCTTCAGCAACGCCGTACCCGTTAATCAAGTTTGGCATAACAAGCATCATTCCTGCTGCGGCGCCAAGAATTTCATTCCCACCAAATCGACGTGTTGCTGTGATACCAATCAAAATTGGTAAGAATGCAAATGGTGCCGACGCCATGAGATTGACCATCTCCGCTAATCCTTGAATATTGGGATACATCTCTACTAACGATTTAGTTCCAAAGGGCTGCGTTAAAATGTTATTTAACGCCATCAGTAAACCACCGGCAACCAACGCCGGAATCAATGGGACAAAAATGTCTGACAAAACTTTAATTAAATCCATTAATGGATTTCTTTTACCTGATTTTGCAGCAATTTCTTTTAAATCATCTGTTGATGCCTGCTTAACACCAGTCATTTTTACAAATTCATCATAAACACCATTAACATCCCCAGGCCCAACAATAATTTGATATTGCCCATTGGCATTAAATGTTCCCTTAAGATCTGGATCATCGTCTAATGCTGCTTGGTCAATTTTTTTGACATCTTTAACGACCAAACGTAATCGCGTGGCACAGTGAGCTGCAGCAACAATATTATCTTTCCCAACCGCGTTCATAACACGATTTGCAACTTCATTATACTTCATAGTTCTTCCCTGCTCTCTATAAAAAATGAGTATGTTCCGTTTTAAAACAGTTATTTTACGGAACCGGTTCTTTATTACACTTTTATTGTAACCGCTTACAATTATATTTGCAAGTACTTTATTTATTAACTTGATTTCAACCTTTTCTATTTTTTCTGCTATTATTATAAGTATGAATAAAAAGTTACAATAAACGATATTGCGATGATTGCAAACGTCGCAAAAAGTACAGTTTCACGCTATCTAAACGGTGGCTCTGTTAGTGTACATACCCGTGAGAAGCTTGATGGCATTGTACAAAAGTATAACTACACACCAAATACATTTGCACAAAGTTTAAAACAGCAGACCAACCACACGATTGGCGTAATTGTCCCTCGATTAGATTCAATTGCACAATCTGATATGCTTAGAGGACTAGACGAATTAAATATTGATGATACCTTTTTAATTATCAATGTCTATCAAGATTCCGCGCGCGAATTGGCTGCCATTGAAAAATTACAATCCCAAAACGTCAGTGGCCTTATTATACTAACAGCTAACTTAACTGAAGAAATACGTTCAGTAATAAAAGCATCAAAATTACCAACTGTTATTCAGGGTCAAGATGAGGCCGAATTTAACCGAGTCATTATGAATGACATTCAAGCAGGAAAAACCGTTGGTAACTATCTCCAAAAATTGGCGCCTAAAAATGTTTTACTTTTGAATGTTGATATGTCACTAGATTACGCGGTCGGACACGACCGTTTTGTTGGTATCAAGTCTGCACTTAATGGCATGCCACATAAAGAAATTATCACTGACTTCAAGCTTAATATTGCTAAGCAGTCAGCGTACCAAGCCATGATACATGAAGATTTTGATCTCATTATAGGCGCCACTGATCGTATTGTTGTTGGTGCCATGCAATCAGCCTTTGCCTTACATCAAAAACCACGTTATATTGGATTTGGTCAATCGTATTTTAGTGAAACAGTCTCTCCAAATCTTACTAGTTTTGAGTTCAGTTTTTTGAGGCTGGTAAAGAATTGTATCGACTCTTTCGAAAAGTACGCGATAATAATACGATACAAATACAACGTATTGTTATTGACGGTAAACTCATCATTCGCGATTCCACAAATTAATTATAAATTTCTAAAATAATTCACAGCCCTCACTACACTATAATGAATAATAAAAAAAGACGACGTGTTAAACAAGCACGTCGTCTTTTTT
>AEMJ01000763.1 GCA_000166735.2 Leuconostoc inhae KCTC 3774
AATTAAACAATTAAATGAACATCAAATTGATATTGTTGTTGGCACACATCGTTTACTGAGTAAAGATGTTGATTTTTTGGATCTTGGTCTGCTAATTATTGATGAAGAACAACGTTTTGGGGTCAAGCATAAGGAGCGTCTCAAACAATTGCGTCATAGCGTTGATGTATTAACGCTAACTGCAACACCAATTCCA
>AEMJ01000762.1 GCA_000166735.2 Leuconostoc inhae KCTC 3774
TTTTTGCCCCATAATAGAAATGTCGACTTAAACTTACTCCCCCAAGCGTTGAGGAGGGGTTACCTGTCGGTTTATTTGCAATTTTACCCCCCCTATTAGTAATTTGGGGG
>AEMJ01000761.1 GCA_000166735.2 Leuconostoc inhae KCTC 3774
ATATCGCCACAAGTTGGATTATATTTTTGTATATGATACGTTTCTTGTCCCAACATTGGTCGAAAATGATGCGGATACTGCGCATATGACATGATTGTTTGGCGATATAAATTATCTAAATTGTGCAAACTCACGGTTAAAATACTCCTTAATTTTTTTAAGCGCATCTATCAATCGGTCAATTTCTTCACGCGTATTGTACAGATAGAAACTCACACGCACTGTTGCTGCAACACCTAAGTAATTCATAAGAGGCTGCGCACAATGATGCCCTGCTCGTACTTCTATGCCTAATTGATCCAGCGCTGTTGCTAAATCATGAGCGTGCACGCCAGCCATATTAAACGCAATCACACCTGTATGATGCTCGCTATTTTGTGGCCCATAAATTGTAATTCTCGGCATCTTAGTCAGTTGTGATAGTGCATAACCTACTAATTCATGTTCATGTTTTGTCACGTCAGCCATACCAATATGAGTTAAATAATCAATAGCTGCACCTAGTCCAATAGCACCGGCAATATTTGGTGTCCCCGCTTCAAAACGCCAAGGTATTGGTTGAAACGTGGCTTCCTGTAAATTTACGCGTTCAATCATTTCACCACCATATTGTGCTGGGGTCATTTTTTCTAGTAGTTCACTTTTACCGTATAAGACACCAATGCCTGTTGGCCCCAACATTTTATGTCCTGAAAAAACCAAAAAATCAACAGCCATATCTTGTACATCGACTGCCATATGGGGCACTGATTGTGCACCATCTACAATCATAATAGCGCCATGTTCATGAGCCATTTGGGCGAGCAATTTAATAGGATTAACAACACCTAAAACATTAGAAACATGTGTCAGGGTAACTATTTTAGTTTTGTTAGTCATTTTTTGTTTAGCATCAGTTAAATTTAACGTGCCATCATTATTGAGGGTAATGTATTTCAACCTAGCTCCAACACGTTGTGCTAGTTGTTGCCATGGTACGATATTTGAATGGTGTTCCATATATGATAACAGGATTTCATCACCTGGTTTGAGTTGATCAACACCATATGTGCTTGCCAACCAATTCAATGATTCAGTTGTCCCGCGCGTAAATAAAATTTCAGTTCTTTTTTTGCATGAATAAACATTTGTACTTTATCACGAACTTGTTCATATTGCTCAGTTGCACGTTGTGAGAGTTCGTAAATACCACGATGCACATTAGAATTATTATTTTGATAATAATCAACCAAGGCATCCATCATAACTTGTGGTTTTTGTGACGTCGCTGCACTATCCAAATAAATCATTTGTTGACCATTAATTTTTTGATTTAAAATCGGAAAATCAGATCTAATCGTCTTCATATTGTAACTTTCTTTCTATTTCTGACATCACTTTTTGTTGGGCTGCCCGAGTCGGCATTTTCATTAAAAACCTCTCCCATAAAGCCACGAATAACTAACTTACGAGCCACGCGTTCACTAATGCCACGACTCATTAAATAATACATTTGCTCGTCATCCACACGGCCCACAGAAGCAGCATGCCCTGCTGTGACATCATTTTCATCAATAAGCAATAACGGATTAGCATCCCCTCTCGCTCGACGAGATAACATCAATACGCGTGATTCTTGTTGCGCATCTGATCCCTTGGCGCCTTTAATTATTTGACCAATACCATTAAACACCAATGTTGAGCGATTTAAAATTACACCACGTTGAAAAATATGGCCAACAGTATGTCGGCCTTTATTTAGAACAGTTGTAACTAGGCCTTGCGTTTGTTTTTTATCGTTAATCCAATGACATTAGCATGCGATGTGGCGCCTTCACCATTTAGTTGACTAGCTACTCGCATCACGACATTGCCATCATTAAATTCCGCATTTTGCCAATCAACAGTAGCATGGTCTTTAACTAGAACCTCTCGGTTAATGAATGCAGTTGTCTGTTCCCCTAAAGAATCAATATTAGCGTAAGTCACTTGTGCACCAACATTAGCCAGTACTTCTATTACCACAGAGGCCTTTGTTTTTTCAGAACCAATCGTATGCATTTCTTGCAGAATAGTAACTTTCGCATGCGCGCCAACACAAACAAAAATTCGAGCCACAAAATCTTGACCTGACATAGCCAAATGATTCAATGCGAGATGCAAAACATCATCAAATTTTACTTGGTCTGGAATATATACAAATATACCAGTATTAAATTGTTCATAGTTTTGAGCAGATAAACGATCAGCGCGTTTTGAAATAACACTTCCAATGAGTTTATTAACTAAGGGCCCATACACCATCTGTGCTTGTTTCATGCCCATTACAATGACACCTTGTGCTATCATATTTTCCGACAAATGTTGATACGTAGTGGATTGCCCACTCACTTCGATGCCACTGATAGTATTCTTCAGAAAGTAAGTTGTTTTAGTATTTTCTGTAGCCGGTGTCAGCTCATCAAGTTGCCAACCACTATATCGAACTTTAGCGAACTCTGGCAATGGTAGAGATGCTATTGCAATATTATCAACCATATTAACCCTCCACAAAATACGAATTTGTTTCTTCGTCTGTCAGGTGAACATCCAAACCAAGTTCATCTCGCAATCCTGCGTACCCCTCAGCCTCCAATTTTTTGGCTAAGTTGGCATCGCCTGTTTTTACAATTTTACCGTCCATCATCACATGAACAAAATCAGGTACAATGTAGTCAAGCAAACGTTGATAGTGTGTAATCATCAGTGCCCCGAATTCATTAGAACGCATACTATTAACACCACGTGAAACAACTTTTAAGGCATCAATATCTAATCCAGAATCAATTTCATCCAAAATAGCAATTTGTGGTTGAATCATCATCATCTGTAAAATTTCATTTCGCTTTTTTTCGCCACCAGAAAATCCCTCATTTAGATAACGTTCCGCCATTTCTTCAGTCATAGCCAAAAATTCACGTTTTTCATCTAGCTTTTCAATAAATGACATCACACTAATTTGATCATCTTCAGGGCGTCGCGCATTAATTGCCGCACGCATAAATTCAGTATTAGTGACACCTTGAATTTCTGAGGGGTACTGCATAGCCAAAAATAATCCCGCGCGTGCGCGTGCGTCAACTGACATTTCAGCTAAATTTTGACCGTCAATGTAAATATTGCCTTGGGTCACTTGGTATGCGGGATGTCCCATAATTGTTTGCGATAACGTTGATTTTCCGGTACCATTGGGACCCATAATTGCATGTATTTCACCTGTATTAACAATTAAATCAAGGCCTTTTAAAATTTCTTTACCTGCCACCGAAACATGTAAATTATCTACTTTTAATGTTGTCATATTATATATCCTTTTTTCGCTGATTAATTTTATTCAGCATACTTTCATTTTTATGAAATTTTGCAATCATACGGACATTATTAATCATTTCATTGACAATAAAATGTTGATTATGCCATATGTCGCCAGCTTCTATCAGTAACCAAAATAAATTTTCTAAAAATAAGTGCTATCACTATCATTTGTGAAATTAATTCCATAAGTTGCCAACATCATAGCATATTTATAGTTTTTAAGCGACATTTGATACTGTGCTAATAAATAGATTATTGCTGCTTGAAAACCCGATCTATCTGCTACCATTAGGTTTTTCTGATGCCGCCAGACATCATCAAATATTTTTTCTGCTTCATTAAAAAAGCCTTGTTGGTAATAATAATGGATAGTTATCGCATAAAATAATAATTGTTGTAGTTGACTAAATTGTGAAACATCAATTTTTTTGAGTAATTTTGTTGCTTTTACATCATTTTTCTGAAAAAAACTAATGAAAAATATTGTAACAATTGATAAGTGCTTTGCTCTGAATCCAGTAGGTTATCGATGTCAACTTGTGTCATCAGCTGATGATATTTTACTAGATTTTGATAAAACAGCGCTTTCATGGCAAGTGCTAGAACCTGTTCATTAGATGTTGTTTTTAGTGTCACATGAA
The DNA here is from genome assembly GCA_000166735.2 of Leuconostoc inhae KCTC 3774. Lineage (GTDB taxonomy): Bacteria > Bacillota > Bacilli > Lactobacillales > Lactobacillaceae > Leuconostoc > Leuconostoc gasicomitatum. Next base: position 3,975 of record AEMJ01000761.1, read on the forward strand.
TTGGAAAAATATCGTTGAGCGTTAATCCTAAGCGTTCACATAGTAAGATCATAATATCAACCGCTGGCACTTGTCTATGTTTTTCAAATTTAGACAAAGTAGCCTGCGTGCAAATATTGATGCAAAGTGACATTTGTGACATTTTCAAACGTTTGCGTGTATGAATAAATTTTTCTACATTAATCATTTTGACCTCTTTAATAGCTTATATTTTTCTATTTAAAAAGTGCAGACCAACTGTTTTCACAGTTGGTCTGCACTTTTTAACTACATTACCAACTGTCCACTAAATTGAAAAATTTTAGTAGACAGTCACAAAAATTAGCCTACTAATCAACAGATGAGCAGTAGGTTAACGATGGCAAAATTATTTGATTTTTTTATTGTTATTTTCATTTTATTTTCTTCTATTTTTTATATGATATATATTGATTCTAATAGAAAAACATTATTATGTCAAATTTTTTAGCACTTTTAATTAAATTGATCATTTTTGAGATTCATCCATTGCCAAAATGTTTTATCGCATTCTAAAACTTGTTATAATACCTTATGATTCTGGTCAAATTAATTAACAATTTTATTATTTTTGAACACTTTTTCTATTATGATTTACCTACTTTTATTAGTAGCATACTCAGAACTATAAAACTGAATGGTGATGATAAATGACACTATTTTTGCTGGCCTAGATTTTAAATTTTCAACATTTATTCATTTTTTAATTTGATATAATAAACATAAACTAGCGGTCAAAGGACACTCACTTATGGTTAATCAAACAGTCACTAAACGGATAAAACACTTTCAAGACTTTGGAAATAGTTTAGCCCATGCCAAAGCATATTTTCGTGATGATTGGAAAATAATTTATTTTGATCTATCTGGGAAAATGTTTGGATTGCTGTCTCCTACTGCATCTGAAACATCGATTATTACACTAAAAGGTGATCCAGAGTCTAATGTTGCGCTTCGTGAGATATATTCTGATATTACTGCAGGTTATTATGCAAATAAAAAACATTGGAACACAATAAAACTCTCAACATCAGAATTATCAGATCAAGAAATTGAAAAAATGATTACGCATTCCTATAAACTTGTGTATGAAAATTTACCACTTTATGTTCGGAAAGCATTTGCGGCGTCGGATTAATTTTTGTCAATAAGATGCTTAGACTAAGCATGTCAAACGCTTATGTCATCTCTTTTCAGAGCAATCTTTTGATCACAAATATATCATAC
>AEMJ01000760.1 GCA_000166735.2 Leuconostoc inhae KCTC 3774
GCGAATCCGTTTCTGGATCTGAATCAGCAAGTACGAGTGAATCAGTTTCTGATTCATCATCAATAAGTACAAGCGAATCTGTTTCTGGATCAGAATCAGTAAGTACGAGTGAATCAGTTTCTGATTCATCATCAGTAAGTACAAGTGAATCAGTTTCT
>AEMJ01000759.1 GCA_000166735.2 Leuconostoc inhae KCTC 3774
GCATTATTTTTTGCCAAGTGGGCGTGTGATCGCTACTTGGCGATCTAATCAGCATTTTCAACGCGAAAAAAAGGTCTCGGATTTACCGCAACTATTACGTGGTGTCACCTATACAATTGAACGAAGCATTGACAACAGTGAGCGCATGTTTGCCTATTTGATTGTCACATTCTATGATGAACAGTATCAGAAATTAGTAACGAATAGTCAAAATGCCGATAAAATAACAGTGACGGTGCCAGAAAATTATGCCTTTTATACCATTGATTTGGTGTCTGCTGGTAATGGGCATTTTGTCTTTCATGACTTTGTTATTCGCCAACAAAAAAAGGGGTGCTGCGAGATAATGATTTGATTGTAGCGCCTAAATTATACGCTTATCTTCAAGTACCAGAAAAAATAACGACAAAAACCTTGCGCGTTGTTTTTTCGGAACCTGAAAAAATGATGACTGATTACATGACAGACTGGATAAATGAGACGCAACAAGCTGTACAGTACCTAACGAGTAGTGATATTGATGCTGGCTTTTATCGTAATCACGAGCCTGATTTGATAGCGACTGTTAAGAATGCACGTAAACAGGTGCATGCAAACAAGATTGAATTTGTAGGGTATGGTCCGATATCAAGTTATGCAGCATTGTATTATCAGCAACAAATTAAAGGGAGTTTGGCAATTATTAGTGAGGATGTTATTCTTTCGCCAAGTTCAGAATTGAAAATTGTACGTACAGTTGATAACGTACAATATCTGGGAAATCCTATTGTGGCAAATCATCAGGTAGCGTTAGTCATCCCGCACCCTAGATATGAGCGTTTGAGTATGTTGAGTTACGAGACGCCAACACCAAAAGAATTACGGCGGCAACAGGCATATGATGCTGCCCATCCTAAAAAGAATACATTGTCAAAGTTTTTTACAAAAAATAAAAATAACACGCATTAACGTGTTATTTTTTTAAAATTTGGTTTTTAATTGTAACTGTACTCGTACTTGTGAGCATATCTGTGCTTTTTTCATGGATAGACACAGACCAAACTTGTAATGAATGGCCGATGTTTACAGGTGTGGCAGTTGCGACTAAAATACCTTGCGTAACTGCTTTTAGATGATTGGTGTGGATAGACACACCAACTGGCACAAGATTGTCAGGGAGGCATTCGTTGGCACCAAGAGATGCAGCGGTTTCAGCAAGTAATGCGTTAATACCACCGTGAACAATACCATATGGCTGCATGAGCTTTTCACTGACGCGTACTTCAACAATTGTTTTTTCTGCCGATAATAAAGTGGTTTTTAACCCTAAAAGTTCTATAATATTCATAAGAACAAAATCCCCTTTCTGAATGGAGTATAACATATGACAACTTGGAACACTGTAAAAGTCTATAAAGAAATTTTATTTGAAACAAATACTGATGGTAAAAATCCCGGTAAGATTGTTAAGATCACGATGAATGATATTGCAACACATAATGCATTTACACCTGGCATGGTGTCTGAAATGATTGATGCGTTCACCATTGCACGTGATGATGC
>AEMJ01000758.1 GCA_000166735.2 Leuconostoc inhae KCTC 3774
GTCCAATGATTCATGGCCGTCATGTTGAAATTGCGTCACGTGTGAAAAACATGTCACAATCGGAGGTAGATCAAAAACATGTCAAGTAAATTAGCAAATGGCATCACAGTACCAGAGAGTAAAGAGTGGCAATCAGCTGATGTGTCGCTTAACTATGTTGCTGACTACAAGCCCTTTATTATGGTTGATGGTCCAGGTGTGCGGTGTTCAATATACTTATCAGGTTGTAAGTTTTTATGCCCAGGTTGTTATAATGTTGTTGCGCAAAACTTTCATTACGGTGCGGCATATACACAAGAACTTGAAGATCAGATCGTTGCTGATTTAAGCCACTCGTATGTTCAAGGGCTAACGTTATTAGGCGGTGAGCCTTTCTTGAATACAGCTGTTGCTCTGAAATTAACAAGACGTATACGTGCGGAGTTCGGACATACGAAAGATATTTGGTCTTGGACAGGTTATACGTGGGACGAATTAATGGCTGAAACGGCTGATAAAAAGGCATTATTGCAAGAGATTGATGTCTTAGTAGATGGCCGTTTTGTGCAAGCACTAATGAACTTAAAGTTGCGATTTAAGGGATCATCCAACCAACGTATTATTGATGTACCTGCATCACTAGTGAAAAAAGAGGTTGTTTTGTGGACGGATGAGTATGAGAATTGATTTGGAAAGTTGCTGTTAAAGAACATTTTTTGATATTTAATGTTGTTATATTAATGATATGTATAACAGATCAACGTGCGATGTTCGACTAATTGCTCATAAATAGGGTATAATATAGTGTTGTGACTTTTTCACACATTTATATTTTGTCGGAGGAAAGACATGACTGAAGATAGCAAAAAAACTGTTTATACGCCTACTGATCCACGTGGACTGAATGAACCATTCCTACCGGTGTCTATTGCTAAGCAAATTGATTTACCTGGAAATGATAACGTTTCTGGCGCACCATTAAAGGTGAGCGGTAGATATATTACTAAAGAATATGATATGGGCACTTCGCGTAACGAAAAAATTCAAGCTATTTTGAATCCGTTAAAATCTAAAAAGAAAAATTTTGGGGACTCAAAGGTATTTCTTTTGATGTTTTTGAAGGCGATGTTGTCGGCGTCGTCGGAGTTAATGGGTCTGGAAAGTCTACGTTACTTAATATTTTAAGTGGGGCGTTGATGGAAACTTCAGGACGCTTAATTCTTAAAGGTAAAACATCACTTTTATCTGTTTGGGATGGTTTACGAGACAATTTAACTGGACTAGAAAACATACGTTTAAAATCTTTAATGATGGGACTATCAAATAAAGAAATTGATAATCAAATTAATGATATCGCAGAGTTTTCTGAATTAGGAAAATTTATTAAGCAACCAGTTAAAAACTATTCATCGGGTATGCGTTCAAAGCTAGGCTTTGCAATAGCTGTGCATCAAAATCCTGATATTATGATTATTGATGAAGCCTTATCTGTTGGCGACCAAACTTTCACACGTAAAGCATTGAACAAAATGCAAGAGTTCAAAGCAGCTGGAAAGACAATTTTTTTTGTATCACACGCTTTAGGGCAAATTGAAGAATTTACAGATAAGACAATGTGGATTCAATATGGTGAATTACGAGCGTACGGTGATACAGCAACAATCTTACAAGAGTACAAAGATTGGACTAAGTGGTATAACCAGTTAGATGATGACGTTAAAAAATCGTATGTTGCTGCACGTAAGCAAGCACAAAATGATTTTAATCGAACGCAACTAACTGAGCGTATTGTAGAAGATAATCATTTATCAGATGCTGATAAGAAAAAATTGCGCGTGATAATGCGGTTGGTGGTCGATTAACTTGGTGGAACTGGCTTTTATTAGCAATTGGAACAGGCATATTTGTTTATGCGGTTTATCTTTATGTGTATTTGGGACGGTAATTAAACTATGAGAGAAATTTGGCTTGTGCTACGGGAGCAAATAAAATACTTCCCCGTCATGCTACGTTTGGCTCGCTATGAAACTCGCGCCAAATACAAAGATCATTCGCTGGGAGTTTTATGGGATGTGATTAACCCAGTGATGCAAATTGCAACGTACTGGTTAGTTTTTGGAATTGGTTTACGTCAAGGTGGTACAACAGATGGCGTACCTTATGTGGGCTGGTTAGTAATTGGACAGGCTACTTGGCTATTTTTGAACACATCATTTATGGATGCCACTTGGAGTATTCGAAATAACGTGCGTCAGGTTTCAAAAATGAATTTTCCAATTAGTATTATGCCAACTGTGCGAACATGGATTAACGTCATTCCTTTTGCTATTACACTAGCTGTTGGTGTATTAATTGCAGTGGGATCAGGTGTTCACTTAACAATGCATGCATTCCAATTTGTCTATTATTTCTTAGCCATGTTGGCATTTTTGCATGCATTAGGCATATTCAATGCTACAATAACGGTTCTGTTCCCAGATTATCAACAATTAATTCAAACAATTATGCGATTTGTATTCTGGTTCTCTGGGGCTGTTATTGATATTGCCGCCAAGTTGGGACCAGATCACGCACGAATTGGTCGTTTGATTGAATTGAATCCTTTTTACTATCTAATTTCAGGTGTTCGCGATTCATTTTTGAGCACAGGATGGATATGGGATCATCCGTCACAAAATCTTGCTTTCTGGATGTTTGTGTTGGTGGTCTTACTTCTCGGATCACATTTACACTTAAAGTTCCGCGCCTATTTTGCGGATCTTGTCTAAAACAAGGAAAAAGGGGTGTGGGCGATTGCTCGCCCCCTCTTTGCGTACATAACTGATATAGGAGTTTTAAATATGACTGAACCAATTATCCATATACCAAAAAATCTAGACAAGCCAGTAACAGTGGTTAATAAAAGTAATCGTAAAAATACACGTTTAAGTGTTGTTGTTCCTATGTATAATGTTGCGTTGTTTTTAAAAGAAGCATTGGATTCATTATTGCGCCAAGGTATTAATGATGAATTACAAGTTATTTTAATTGATGATGGGTCAAAGGATGAGACATCGGCAATAGCAAAAGCCTATGTTGACCAATACCCTGACGTTTTTGAACTTTACTTATTTGAAAATGGCGGCTTAGGTGCAGCACGTAATCGTGGGACAAATTTGGCGGTTGGCGAATATGTGACATATGTTGATCCAGATGATATTGTAGTGGATTTCTCATATCGTAAAATGCTTAGTACCATTAGTCGAACGAATTCTGATCTAATTGGTGGTGCTGTTAGACGTTTTAATAGTTCAGGAAAACAGTGGACGTCCTACGTGCATAATAAAGCCTATCATGATACTTATGAATCTACAACACTTGGGGAACATCCTGAAATGGTTTGGGATTCAACTGCTTGGAATAAAATCTATAGAAAAGACTTTATTTTAAAATATAGTTTATATTTCCCAGAAAAAATGCTCTATGAGGACATGCCAACAGTTGTGCCAATGTATAGTTTGGCGCGAACAATTGATATTTTAGATGATGTCGTCTATTTATGGCGCGCACGTGATGCTGGGGCACCCTCAATTACGCAGGCAACCGGACAAATTACTAACTTCACGGATAGGGTGAAGGGTATGAAGATGATCCTAAAAAGCTTGAAAGCTTACCATGCGCCAGAAATAGCACAGGATGAGCAGTTACATAAAATGTTAGATTTTGATTTAACATTACCTTTTACATATGACAATTTTTTAACTTTGGATCAAACCTATAAGGATGCTATTTATGAAAATGTTAAATCATTTTTAGAAATATTAACACAGCAACAATTTGATCAGGCACGATTTTGGTATCGATCATTGTACACGGTATGGTTGAATCAACCAAAAGAAGTGGTTGAGCATGCAATTGAACGCTTTGCAAAAAAAGAAGTACACATCACATTTGATGCACAAACAAAGTCCCTACACAGCACTTTTGAAGATGAATTCAATTTTAAATTACCAACATTTTTAACAGATTTTGAAAGTCGAACACGTCTTTATTCAGTTATTCGTGAAAACAATCAATTAATTTTGGAAGGTCATCTATATCATGCGTGCTTAGATATTAAAACACAGGCAGATTTTGAGGATGCACAAGTTGAGTATGTTAATAAAAATGGTGAAGTACTCACGCCATTCACTGGTCATATTCAATTTACGGAAGACCCAGATATTACTGCACATAGCGGTTTTGACAATACACAAACCAAAATTGAACAGTCAGCTCACGAATATCGATATAGTCATTATCGTATTGAAATACCGTTTTCTGATTTAACAAAAATTAATGAATCGGCTTACGTGAACGTGATTCAGCAGGTTCATGGGCTAACATTAAACACAATAATTACTGAACCAATTTCTGGGGACGAACCACGTCCTGAGGGATATATGTTTAATGGTGATTTTATATTGCCTCATTATTCTTCTGATTGGCGCTTTAAAATTGATCGATTTGCTAATGCGCCCGCAGTAGTTGCTCATAAGTATCAAAAAAATAATTACAAATGGACAATTGAACATGCAAAAAATAAAGTTGCATTATGGGACTCACGTCAGCAAGAAATGATTCTGTTGCAACAAAATGCCAACCAATACACATTGTCAGTCAATGATCAAAAAAGATTAGGTGCACCGACTGATGATGCTAAGCGCTGGTGGCAGTTGGTGACAATGGATGATGTAATGAAGTATGAACAATACGAATTCGTACGAATGGCGCAACCAATGATTGCTGAACCCCACAGTTTAGGTGCAAACATGAGTATTTTTCACGTCTCCAATCATGTGGCAACGTTAGCGATATCTTGGGAATATCCGATTATTAAATCGTTGCAGGTTACTGAAGAAAAATCTGCAATTAAATTCTGGCTAGGTGGTTGGACACGCACAGCTATACGTGTTGAATTAACTTTTGGAGCGGACAAACTGACAAATAGTTATTCTGCTAAAAAGCTGACACACGGATTTGGAGAACGACAACTTTGGGAAGTACAGATGCCATTGGGATTTGGACAATATAAAAACCAACAATGGCTACATCCAGAAGTGACAGTGCATTTCTTACATCGCAAATCGTTTACAATGCCCTTACGATGGGGAAAATCAATTCATGAATTACTAGGAGAAACCACGCCAGTTGATAAGTTAGAATGGCGCTTTGCGACTGATGATAAAGAAGAACATCGTCAACTGGTCGTTCGACAAAATGTGAATAGAGAAAACTTTAAAAAATAAGTGATAAAGTTAATTTTTGGCACAATGAGTATAAGGAATATCTCAGCCAGCCAATACTTAATAAAACAGTTGTATACTCATCACTTTGGGGTGATAAATTTAATGATAATCCACGTGCAATATATGATTATTTACAAGTTAATTATCCGAATTTTAAACATATAATTGTGATGAAGAATGTACTGGAAGATATGGTATTACCTGAAGCGAAATTCATTTCATTTGGGACCAAAGAATACTGGTATTATTTAGCGCGGGCAAAGTATTTTGTGAACAATGTTAATTTTGAACAACCTGAACGTGTGAAACGTGATGGTCAAATTGAGTTGCAAACAATGCACGGCACACCTTTAAAAAATATGGGATTTGATGTATTAAATGAATGGTCATCAGCTGGTTACGGGCGATATTTACGTAAAAATTTAAATTGGAATTACCTGACTGTGCCATCTGATTTTGTAACCGAAGTTGCTCAAAACGCTTATCATCATCAAGCTAAGGTATTAAAATATGGTTACCCACGTAATGATGCTTTGTTTACAAAAGCGAATGCTGCTGATTTGAAAGTTTTAAAGCGAAAATTAAATTTGCCAACTGATAAAAAAATAGTTTTGTATGCGCCAACTTGGCGTCAGAGAGGAGACATTGAATTAGAATTAAATTATGAACAACTAAGCCAAGCTTTACCGGAAAATATAATTTTGGTCATTCATGGACATTATTGGACAAATGTTATTAATGTTCCTCAGCTAGATAACATTCGAATGGCTAACTCAGAATTTTCAATTGATGATTATTATATTGCTGCAGATGTTATGGTTACAGATTATTCCTCAACAATGTTTGATTATGCTCTGTTGAAAAAACCAATGATTTTTTATGTTTATGATTTCGATACATATACGCAGTCGAGAGGATTAACCTTTGACTTTGAGGCAGATGCACCAGGGCCACTTGTGTATAATCAAGAAGAATTGGAAACAGCTTTACAACAATATGATCAAATACCAAGTAAGTATGCGCATAAAATTGAAGCGTTTAACGAAAAATTCATACAATATGATGATGGGAATGCTAGTCAGCGTGTTGTTGAAGCAGTGTTTGCTGAGGATTTGGAATAATGAAAAATATGAGTAACTTAAGTATAAAAAATTTGAAACTTAATTTGATTTGGCCATATTTAGTTATCATAGTTATTGCTTTTGTTTATGCATTACCACAACTAAATGTAAGAGGTATTTATGTGGGTGCTGATAGTTCTTTTCATTTTAATCGCGCATTTGAGGCGATGTCACGTCTTAAATACTTAAATTTTCATAATTCTCAAATTTCGTTGTATGGATTTAACGCTTCGGGTAGGATTATAAATGCTTTATATGGACCAGGGCTGGGTTACTTTTTTGGAGTTGTTTTATTGTTGACGAAGTCGTGGCTTAAATTCCAATTAGTCACTAATTTTATATTGACAGTTGGCACAATTAGTTTAAGTTATTGGTTGTTTAACAAATATTCTAGGCAGAAATTTCTGAGTTTAGTTTTTGCTGTAATCCTATCATTAACGAGTTACTGGTCAATAGGTTATTGGTATCAAAGTGCGGGAGGGATGACCTGGGGCATGATGTTTATGCCGTTGGTAATTGATTCTGGTATTCGTATGCATATTAATCAGCAACGTCCAGTTGGTAGTATACGCTTAGGATTTATAATGGCATTAATTCTAGAGACACATATGCTCTCATTTTTATTTAGCTTTATCGTATTGGCTGCTTTTTTCATTACTGGTTTATTGGTCAATAAAAATCGTTGGTTATTAATTAAACAAACTACTATTGCTGGATTAATAGGTCTTGGACTGACACTGGGTTATTGGGCAGACTATTTTAGTATTATGAGGACACAATCAATTTTAAGTCCTTTCGTTGATTTACATCCTGCAAATGTTGTTGTTCATTTATCTCAAGGCTTATCCTTGTGGTTGCTTGTTTTAGCAATTGTTTTAATAGTAGCTTTACGAGGTAGATTAGCTATTTTTGAATGGGTCTTGTTTATTTGTGGAATTACTTTCTTAATATTTGCATCTGGTCCAAATATATTATTGAATCACTGGAATGATATCATTGTTTTCCGAATAATACAATTTCCAATGCGTTTTGCTTTACCTGGTTGTTACTTAGTAAGTCTATTAGTGATTTTATTACTATCTCAGATGATTAAACAATTACCTTTAAAGAGATCATATGTTTTTGCTATTGGTTTGGGCCTATTATTAATAGCAAGTACAACAATTAAACAACAATTTTTGAGTAACATGACAGTGAATCAACGTTTTTGGCAAAATTCTGATTTTGTGGCATCTAGGTTTTATGGGCCAAGAAGAGATATGGATACAAAGTTAACCGTACAAAAAGATTTGCAGAGTAGAAATTCAGGTTTTGAAAAAACTATTCGTGCAATAAATTTTTGGTCACCAGATTATCTGCCAGGGAAAGGTTTGGTATATTATAATGATGACAATGAAAAAGCTGTGCAGGCAGAGTTAATTTCTCCTAATGTTTTTAAGAAACATATTTCAAAAAAAGGTGATTTAATAGTTACGTGGAATCAAAGCAAAGCCTATACAACCAAAGTACCGATTATAGTGTATAAACAGTCAAAATTGGTAATTAACGGTCATAATGTCAAGCCTCAAACCACTATAAATGGTGTTTTGAAAGTAAATGGGAACCAAGGTAAAAATATTGTTGTATTAGGAATAAAAATGCCAATTATTGTTAAAATAGCAAAACTTTCTCCAGTTATTATTTTGATAGTTATTAGCATTATGGTGGCAGTGAATAAGAAAAATACTGACTTAGATGTAATTGAAACATTTTTAAACTGATAATATGTCGTGTTAAAAAATCTAGCTGTTTGATTACATTAGTAAAACCTGCTTATCTTACGTATAATGGGATTATCGAATTTTATTAAGGAAATGTCAAAATGACTGAAAAAACTGTTACAGCAGCGATTGTGACTTATAATCGCTTAGAATTATTAAAAGAATCATTGGCGGCTATCTTAGCGCAAACAAAATACCTGTCACATGTGATTATTGTTAATAATATGTCAACTGATGGCACAACAGAATACTTGGATAGTCTAAATGATGAACGTATTGTTGTTTATCATGCGACTGAGAATTTGGGCGGTGCTGGTGGTTTTAATCAAGCAGTCCGTCTATTTGGTGAACAATTACAAGATGACTTTGTCTGGTTAATGGATGATGATACCATTCCAGAATCAGATGCATTATCACATTTAGTGGCATTTACACTTGATCATCCTGAAGTCGGATTTGTCAATTCACAAGTTCGTTGGGGTAGCATTGATGGCAACCCATCTTGGATGAATGTCACTGCACCGCGTGCGTTCACATGGCAGCGCTATTTAATGGATACAGAAGAACCAGCTGTTGAAGTTGTGAATTCAACATTTGTATCCGTAATGTTTTCACGAGAGATGGTTGCAATGGTTGGTTTACCGCAGAAAGAATACTTTATCTGGGGTGACGATATGGAGTATACGAACCGCATTGCTGATATAAAACGTGGCTATATGGTTATGAATTCCATAGCTGTGCATAAATCTAAAGAAAATACGAAACCTGGTGATATTGTTGCTGAAAAAGACGATAGTAGATTATGGCGTTACAATTATGAGTATCGTAATCGCGTGCTAACAGCGCGTCGTATTTCAAAAAAGAAATGATTAAAGTTGTTTTAGTAGCTATTGTACGCGATTGGCGTAAAACATTACTTAAAAAGAGGTATCTTTTCGAGGTAAAAATTGGGTGTTATCTTGCGTGGCCTCTGGCGTGGTTTATTTTTCAAGCCGGCTATTGAATATGCAGCAGGATTAAAAACAGTAAAAACGCAAAGTCTTCGTGATGCAGAGATGGATTTATTAGATTAAAATTATATTATTGCACGATTAAAAAGATTGATTCTTGAATTAGAATCAATCTTTTTTGTGCATGGGTACAGTTGATTAATATTTGAATTTTGATGCGTCACTATAAATGAAGATGTTGATCAAAAAATGTTGACGAAAATATTTAGGTGTTAATCCTGTGATTTCTTTAAATGTTTTAACAAAGTAAGTGGTAGTTGAAAAAGATAAAAGATTCGAAATGTCAAGTAATGTGAGATCAGACGCAATTAGAAGTTCTTTGGCGGCATCTATTTTAACTTGCCTTATAAATTGTGTAATGGTTATACCGTATTCGTTTTTAAATGCTGGATTTAATAGTTTTTTTGATGCATTAAGCCTTGTAGCGATATCGTCAAGGGTCATACTTTCAGTAATATGTTCTTTAACATATTGGCGAATTCTTTCGTGAAGTGGTAAAAAATTGGTTACACGATAATTTTTGATGACATTAAAATAATGCCAAGTAACTTCTCTAATGACTTGAAAAAAATCAGAAAATTGAGATGATAACTCTACTTCTTGTACAAGATCGTTATGTAAATGAAATGCTGATTCTATTGGATAACCCCATTGAATAATAGCGCGGTTTAAAACTGCTATGTAAGAAATGAGTGTGTCTTTTTCACCTCTAATAAAGTTAGTATTAGCAAACCGTTCACCAATGATTTTAATATAAGATAATTTTTCTAAAGCAGAAGTCAGTTGTTCGTTATGTGAATAAATAATTGCCTTAATAATATCAGTTTCGGCGTTAAAAAAGAGTAGCGTCAAATGGTTGATTATTTTCAATTTTAACGAGTTGTTTATCTGAGAATTTTGTAATAATAACGTCTGTATCAGGTGCATCTTTGCCATTGTATAATTTGTATATAATTTGAGAAATGGATTTTAAATTTGAAAGCGAGTGCATTGTCATTAGTTCATTACTAGTTTCACTATAATTAAAAGAGAGGCAGATAATTAAATTGTTCGTAATTTGACAGGTTAAAATATGTCCCCAAGGGCTGTTTAAGGATTGATATTGATGATTGGATAACAATTGAATATTAGCCAATAGGAAATTGATAGTATGATTACTTGTATCAGTAGGTTGGGCATTTAAATAATTAGCTTCATGCGTATTGCTATTGAGTAAAATAACAGCAGCATTTAAAATATCTGCCAATTTTTGAATATCGTTCATGAATCTCCCCCTGAAACTTATATGTTATTAATGGAAAATAATCCTATCTTAATTAAGTAAAAAATTTAGTAAAAGGTATATTTATCAATTATATAAAAAAAGTACGTCATAAATGTTCGTTTTATAATAAAGTTCCTTTATTTAACATAAGGTCTCTTTTTTTATCATGAAAAAGTTTTTTTTTTGAGTGATAATCATAAAGGAATAACTGTTTTCTTTTACTTAAAAAGGAGAAAAAATGAAAAAAAGAGTTCAAAAAAATTATAGAGAAACGAAACTAGTGACTCGTTTTAAAATGTATAAAGATGGGAAAAATTGGGTTACTTCTGGTGTTTCAAAGTTATTAAGTTGGGTTAAATCAACTCAAGATAATGAACTATCATTAAATTCAAAAAAAGTAAGCATACTGAAGGAACAATATTTAAAGCGGTAGCCTCGGTTAGTGCCCTAATAGGTGGTTCAGCTATTGTTTCGCAAGAAGCTTTTGCGGACACTGATAATACGGCTACTGAAAAAAGCATCGATAATGTTGGAACAGTTGTTAATAAAGATCAAGTTGTTTTACCAAACCAAACAGTATCTAATCAAGATTCTGTACTCAACAAAACAAGTACTAGTGAAAATAAATCATTCTCAGTCAGTAGTAGTGAATCAGTTTCAACATCAGAGTCGATTAGTGATAGTGCATCAGTTTCAGCATCAGAATTGATTAGTAATAGCGAATCAATATCAACATCAGAGTCAGCAAGTCATACAGAGGTCGCATCGGCCTCTGACTCGACCAGTAATAGTGTACCAGCTTCAACTTCAGAAAAAACTAGCGATACTCAAGCTTCCGCAATTTCTGAATCTGCAAGTAATAGTGAATCAGTTTCGACAACAGAGTTGGTCAGTAGCAGCGAGTCAGCATCTAATTCAGAATCAGCTACTATTTTTTTGAGTAGCAGTGAATCAATCTCGAGTTCAAGTTCGTCAAATAGGAGCGCAACAGACACGCCCGCTACCACTCGATCACATACCACAACATATGCAACAGAAGCAAATTCAACTGGTTTTGCTGTTAATGATCCGCAATATCCAAATAGTATGCCACGAAATTCTGATAATGTGAATAGATATGACTTTGAATGGTTGACAGTTTATAATGGTAGTACAAAAGTTGGTGATATTTCTATCTCAATTGACCGTAATGGATCTGGTCAATTATATATTCAAGAAATAAGTACAAACGGTACAACGAAAAACTTGACATTGAGTCAGAGTACAGCAAGCATTTCCTCCTTATCATTTTCAGGAACAACATATTATTATGACGGAATAGATGGAAACTATTCACTGGTTATAAAGAGATTAAGTGGAACTTTAAAAACAAATTATGTTGGATTTGTTGCAGACAGTTCTGGTAATGCTTACGGTACGGTCACTAATTTCGTGCCTAAGAATGTAAATCAAAATACAACTTATGTGGATGAAGAAGGGCAGGTTATTAACAATTCTGATAATGTTACCCAAAATGGGTGGACTGGCCAAACATACACAACATCCTCAGGACATGTAATTAATGGATACTATTCTGATGATGTCAATGATAATGGTAACGGAACAATGTCTCAGTTTGGAAAAATTGGTGCCAAATATGAAAAAAATTATCATGATGGTACGAGTGTTATTTATACACAATTAGATAGCATTGGAACAATGCAAGCTGATGTTTATAGGAATGGTGTTAAATCAGTAACCTACACTATTCCGGTTGGGCAGACTGTTCAATATGTTAATGGCAATACAACCTATAATATTAGAAATCCATATATTCAGCAAACACAAGATATACAATATCAGTATAAAAAGTTGGGAAATCTTATTATTAAGAATGAAGATGGAACAATTGTTAATGAAACTCAGTATGTAAATGACTCAACAGATGCGGCAAAAGCATATTATCCAACAAACACAGTTCCGGATAAGCCAGGTTATATAATTACGGCGAAGGATAGTAATGGAAATACCATTGATATTAATACCATTAGAAACGGTGCTATGCCGAATGACTTGTCTATTGACACAATAGTTACTTATGAAAAAGATCCTGTTTCCATAAGTGCAAGCGAATCAATCTCCGGATCAGAATCCGTAAGTACGAGTGAATCAATTTCTGGTTCAGAATCAGCAAGTACGAGTGAATCCGTTTCTGGATCAGAATCCGTAAGTACAAGCGAATCCGTTTCAGATTCATCATCAGTAAGTACGAGTGAATCAATTTCT
>AEMJ01000757.1 GCA_000166735.2 Leuconostoc inhae KCTC 3774
TGTTTCATTGCGTACTTGCACTTGAACTGTCACTTTATCATGATGCACACTTTGAATCGTCACAGTATTCTCATCAGAAGTCATTACAATCCCTGACACTGGGGACATAATATTATTGCCATCTGGTAACATCATAAAGCCATTTTTTACTATGCCCTTTATCGCTGTCACCA
>AEMJ01000756.1 GCA_000166735.2 Leuconostoc inhae KCTC 3774
GGTCAGTGAATATCCAATTAAAGGTCGCGGTGGTAAAGGCATTAAAACAGCCAATATCACTGAAAAAAATGGTACTTTGGCTGGTATGATAATCGTTCACGGTGATGAGGATATTATGGTTACCACAACGCAAGGGGTGATGATTCGATTTACTACTGAATCTGTCAGTCAAACTGGACGTGCAACATTAGGTGTCCGCTTGATTCGTTTGGAAGATGGTGCTAAAGTAGCAACACTAGCAAAAGTCGAGCACGAAGAGAGCCTTGTTGTTGATGCAAAAGAAGATGTTTCACGTGAAACACCTTTGGATAATCAGCAAATTGAACAAGTAACAGAATTATTAGACCGCGCAAAATCTGATGAAACAAATGCAGATTAATAGGCATTACTAAGTTAATATATACTTGTTACTTTATAATAAAAACT
>AEMJ01000755.1 GCA_000166735.2 Leuconostoc inhae KCTC 3774
CTTATTCTGTGATTAGTTTTTTAACTTGTTTAAATTTAGGGTCGCCCTTATATTGTGTATATAATGAGCTCAAACTTTTGGTGCCAACGGTTTCAGCACCAGCGTCTTGTTCCACACCTGATACGC
>AEMJ01000754.1 GCA_000166735.2 Leuconostoc inhae KCTC 3774
TGAACGCGTGGTTTTATTTTTGTTTAATAAGTTATTCTTCTCTCATGAGTGTATGCAATAATCTGACAAAACATAGTTTCAAATTGCTATATGGCGGCTTTGAACCCCTTTAATTGTTGATTAAATATCTCATGTTAACCCAGAAATCAAATGTCTAACTCAATTACACGATAACTTTTAACGAACTTAATTTTTTTATTCTCGTAACAATAAACTGACATTTTTTATTAGTAAAGTAGTATAATGAAATTAGTTTAGAATGATTGTAATTTAAAAGGAGGAAAATCATGATAACTAACTTTATTAACCAAGAAATCGCCGACTTTTCTGTCAACGCATACCATAACGGTGACGTTACTTCAGTCACAAAAGAAGATACTTTGGGAAAATGGGGCGTCTACTTTTTCTACCCTGCCGATTTCTCATTTGTTTGCCCAACAGAATTAGGTGACTTAGCTGATCACTACGTTGCTTTCCAAAAAGCTAACACCGAGATTTATTCAGTTTCAGAAGATAGCGAATTTGTCCACAAAGCTTGGGCTGAAGCTACTGATACAATTGCTAAAATTAAATATCCAATGCTAGCCGATCCTGCTGGCAAATTAGCACGCTTCTTCAACGTTCTTGATGAAGAAGCTGGCTTAGCTTTCCGAGCTGTTTTCATTGTCAACCCTGAAGGCAAGATTCAATCATACACCATCAATAATATGGGTATTGGTCGCAATGCTGAAGAAATCTTACGTACATTGGAAGCTGCACAATTTGTTTCTGAACATGGTGATCGTGTTTGCCCTGCCAATTGGCATCCAGGTGAAGACACAATTACGCCAAGCCTAGATTTAGTTGGCAAGTTATAATATAGGGCTCAAAGATGACAAAAGACCATATTTATGACACAATCATAATTGGTGGTGGTCCAGCCGGTTTATCTGCAGGTATTTATGCTGGGCGTGCTACCATGGATACGCTTATAATAGAAGGGGATCAAATTGGTGGTCAAGTCGTCACAACATCAATAGTTGCCAACTATCCCGCAGTTGAAACGATTGACGGCACTGAACTCGTTAACAAAATGCAACAACAGGCAAAAGATTTTGGTGTTAACTTTGTAGCAGACACTGTCCTAGATTATAATTTCAATGAACCATACATCAAAACTGTTACTGGAAAAAAAGATGTTTACAGTGCACGCAGTATTATCATTGCAACTGGTGCTAAACCACACGAAGTTGGTTTTGAGGGCGAACATGAGTTTCGTGGGCGTGGTGTTGCCTATTGTTCAACTTGTGATGGCGAATTATTTAGTGGATTGGAAGTCTTTGTCATCGGTGGTGGCTATGCTGCCGCTGAAGAAGCAGACTATCTCACCCGTTTTGCTCGACATGTCACCGTTGTTATGAGATCTTCTGATTTTACTTGTGCCCCATTGACAGCTGATCGCGCACGATCGAACGATCGTATTACAATCTTGCCATATACTGAAGTTGTCTCTGTTACAGGTCAAGATTATTTGTCTGAAGCACACTTCATCAATAATCAAACAC
Source organism: Leuconostoc inhae KCTC 3774 (assembly GCA_000166735.2). GTDB lineage: Bacteria > Bacillota > Bacilli > Lactobacillales > Lactobacillaceae > Leuconostoc > Leuconostoc gasicomitatum. The sequence goes on from AEMJ01000754.1 coordinate 1,545, forward strand.
ACGAAACAACCACATATCATCTTGCGCCAGATGATAATACCTTTGGTATGTTCATCTATGTTGGGACAGACCCACAAACAAAGTTGTTTAAAAAAGATATTACCCTTGATGAAAATCAATATATTTTAACTAATTCAACAGGTCAATCAAATATACCTGGGGTTTTTGCAGCCGGTGACGTGATTTCAAAACCTTTACGTCAAATTGTTACTGCTGCTTCTGATGGTGCTAACGCTGCTACCAGTGCTGAATTATACGTCACAGCGTTAAAAAAATCATTAAATATTGCGATTTCACGACAAGTGCCGAATAAAAAAGCACGCACGACTTTGAGCCAAACAAGTGCCATAGAAGAAAGACAACCTGCTGTGACGCAAAATCGCAAGAGCCATTGGTTTGCAAATGAATTGGTACAACAGCTCCAACCCATTTTTAATAAGTTAGAGCAAGATATTGTTTTGTCACAATTAACAAATAATTCCGAAAAAAGTCGGGAACTCACGGCATTCTTGCAGGAATTCAGCGAATTGAATTCACACATTCAATTCGTATCAAAAACTATTGATCAATCAACGGCTCACCATTTACCATACTTTAAACTAATGACAGCAACTGGCTTAGACACTGGTATTCAATTTAGTGGTATTCCGACCGGCCATGAACTTAATTCCTTGGTTTTGGCTATTTATAATACTGCTGGTCCCGGTCAAACTATTGATAGCCAACTTGTTGAACGGATCAAAAAATTACCTAAAACCGCTATTGCTATTGGCGTATCGTTGACGTGTCATTTTTGTCCTGATGTTGTTGCTGCTTGCCAACATATTGCGGCCCTTAATCCACACGTTTCTGCTGAAATGATTGATTTACAACTTTTCCCTGACATACGCGAAAAGCATCATATTATGAGTGTTCCAGCCATGATATTTAATCAAAGTGACCAAGTTATCTTCGGTAGCCAATCACTTGAAGACATTGTAACAGCCATCGAAACGACAAATTAGTTCAAAAGATATTTAAATCAATGTATCTTGTATGAATTAGTTTCAAAAATGCTGCATAATTTTGAATAATTCCATCCCCAAAAATCAAAATAGTGACTAAATCTAGTTTATTAGTCACTATTTTTATTTTGATTTTATAATGTATGAATAAAATTTAGAATGATTTGATTAAAATCATCTGGTGCTTCAATATGCGGAATATGTCCAACACCATCAAAAACATGATACTGCCCATAAAGTGCCATTTTTGATGCAAATTTTGCATGATCTGCTGACCACAATGGTGATTCGCCACCTGCCAAAAACAAATGTGGTACTTGTTCACGAATTACCACGTCACGCCAATCTTGTATGGCACTATTTAATAGTAATGGTGCGTTTAGTTGAAAATCAAATGGTTGGTATGCTTGGCTTAGTGCACCTTTAATTTCTGTTGAAATTTTTAAACACGTGAGTTTTGTATGAGGTAATTTTTCAATAGCAGGGAGAACTGTGCTAATATCAGCATTAAAGATGCCAAATGGCCAATTATCATCACGCAACATTGTTGGCACTTGATCTTCCGTGATTACAGCTCTCACATTATTATCCCCATACAGTGATAAATAAGCCCAAATTGTACTTGCTCCCATAGAATGACCAAGTAATACTGGCTTTTTTAATTGCAATGCCGATATAAGTTCTGCTAAATCTTTCCCATGTCGTGAAAGACGCATTCCGTAATTAACCGTGTCACTTTTACCATGATTACGTCGATCATAGGTAATAACCTGTAAACCGCTAGCCACTAACACATCAGTTTGTGCTGTCCATGTTGCCTGATTACCGGAATAACCAGCAATTAGGATCACAGATTGCCCCTGTCCCTGCATTTTATAGTCAATAGTCACATCATCAGTTGTTGTAAATTTTGCCATATTTATCCTTATCTAAATAAAGTTGTCACTATCGTGGCAACTTTATTTTATCATGCTTATATAAAAGAACATTATGATTCAAATATGAATTGGTAAGCCATCAGCTAATTCGGCAGTATCCATAATTGCTTCTCCCAGTGTTGGGTGTGGATGAATTGTTAATGATATATCATTTGTAGTTAAACCATTCTCAATTGCAAGGGATAATTCAGAAATCAAATCTGACGCATTTGGTCCAACAATTTGACCCCCAAGTAACGCATGTGTCTCTTTATCACTAATGAGTCGAATAAAACCAACTGTCTCATCCATAGAAATAGCACGTCCATTGCCAGCAAATGGAAATTTTGAAATTTTGGCATTAAGATTTTGGTCTTTTACTGAATCTGGTGTTTCACCAGTTGTGGCTAGCTCATAATTGGTGTACGCCACGGCAGGCAGTGAATAGTGTAAATCATGGGCTTGTGGGTCTTCTGCAATTGCACCAGCCGCAATTTTTGCTTGAAAACTAGCTTTATGTGCAAGCTGTGGACCTGCGGTAATATCACCAATCGCATAGATATGTGCAACACTTGTCTGCATATTATCAGCAACTTCTATCACACCATGATCTGACAATTTAATATCTGTATTATTAAGTCCAACATCGTCCGTATTCACACGGCGACCAACCGCCACCAATAAATAATCTCCGGTGATCGTTTGTTCCTTACCAGCAGCTTCATAGGTTAATGTCACATCATCTGTTGTTTGTTCTGCTGATTTAGCAACTGCAGACGTCACAATTACACCACCACGGCTTGTGAAATCATTTAATACCGGCTTAGTCATTTCGTGATCAAAGCCGTTTAACGTGTGATCTAAACCTTCAATGATTGTCACCTGCGTTCCCAAATTAGCATAAGCCCCACCTAACTCAGAGCCAATCACGCCACCACCCACAATAATCAACTTTTTTGGTATATCAGTCAAACTCAAAACACCAGTTGAATCAATAATTCGACCACCAAATGGCATGCTAGCTAATTCTACTGGACGCGAACCAGTTGCCAGAATAGCATTATTAAACTGCAATAATTCATGGCCGTCTTCTTGTAATACGTTTAGTGTCGCATTATCATTAAATCTTGCTTCGCCTTTAATGATTTCCACATGATGTTTTTTAAGCAACATTTCAACGCCACTAGTTAAAGTATTAACAACTTTATTTTGTTTCCAATCTTGAACCTGATGCCAGTCAAGCTCTGCCCCAGTCGTCGTTAAACCAAAAGGTGTTGTCGCTGTTGCTGTACGATAATGATGACCAACATTAATTAAAGCCTTTGATGGTATACACCCAACATTTAGGCAAACACCACCAATCGCATCCCGTTCAATAATAGTAACTTTTTGGCCTAACTCAGCCGCACGAATCGCAGCAACATAACCACCAGGTCCAGAACCAATCACTACTGTATCAATTTCACGCGCTTGTGCACCAACAACCATGATTACACCTCCATTAACATATAAGCCGGATCGGTCAATAATTGCTTCAAATAGTTCATAGCTGATTGCCCAAGCATGCCATCAATTAGACGATGATCATAGCTCAGTGATAGCTTCATATTTTGACCAATTGTAAGATCGTCATTTTCATTGACAATAGGTTCTTTCAAAATTGAACCCAGCCCCAAGATAGCGACTTCTTTACCATTAATAATTGGGGTGAACCATGTGCCCCGTGCTGATCCTAAATTAGAAATCGTAATCGTCCCACCTTGCATTTGCTGAGGGCGAATGGTTCCAGTACGAACTGCTTCAGCAAGTTCAGAAATCTCTGAAGCAATGGTCAAAATTGACTTTTGATCCGCATGTCCAATCACTGGTACATACAATCCTGATGCTGTGCTAACTGCTACACCCATATTAACATCATCATGGTAGATGACTTCTTGTGTTGCCATATCTAAACTAGCATTCAATTCTGGGAATTTTTTTGCTGTGGCAGCTAATGCTTTCACAACATATGCTAAATATGTCAAGTGAATGCCATCATTAGCGGCTTGCGTTTTAAATATTTGACGATGAGCCACTAACTTACTAACCTCAACTGAATCAAAATTAGTAACCGATGGAATATTGGCATTTTGTGTAGTCATTGCTTTAGCAATTGCCCTACGTACTGCTGTTAATGGTTGACGACCCTCTCGTAATGGTTCAGGTGCAGCCAGAGAAGAACTATTATTCGTGCTAAGCGCTTCTGTTGTTTTAACTACTTGTTGTGCATTAATCTCCGGTGTTGTTTCACCAACATCTTGGAATTTTTCAACATCAGACAAAGTAACGTGTCCATGACGACCACTAGGCATAATTTTTGTAAGATCAATTCCTTTTTCATAAGCCAAATGACGAACTGAAGGCATAGCTAAAACATGACCATTAGCAACGTGTACGATGCTTTCTGTTTGCGGACTCGTCACTGTTTCAGTTGGTACAGTAGGATTTTTTAATGGTACTTCAGAAACTTGCTTCTTATCCACCTTATCCGGTTCTTGACCACTTGCAGCTTCACCACTGCCATCACCATCAAATTCAATTAATGAATCACCAACTTCAACAGTTGTACCTGCTTCGACAAATAATTTCGTCACTTTACCAGCGTAAGGTGATAAAATTTCTTGAATTAATTTATCATTTTGAACTTCAGCAACAGGGTCATCCATAGCCACTACATCTCCGACCTTAATGAGCCATGATGTAATATCTCCCTCAGCCATGCCTTCACCAATATCAGGCATTTTAAAAATCTCAGTCATAATTCACAACCTCCATTACCTTGGCCACAACATCATCAGATTTAATCATCCAATCATTTTCTGCTTGTCCAAAGGGATAAACTGAATCTGGTGCCGCAATACGTCCAATCGGTGCTTTCAAACTCAGGATAAATCGTTCAGAAATTTCACTCATAATACTTGCACCAATACCTGCCATGCGTTGTGCCTCTTGAACAACAACAACCCGACCAGTTTTAGTAACCGTATCACCAATACCTTGAATATCAAGAGGCGACACCGTGCGTAGATCTAACACTTCTGCTGAGATACCATTTTTATCTAGCTCTTCTGCCGCTTTCAAAGCAACTGGCACACCGCCGCCGTATGAAATAATTGACACATCCGAACCTTCATGGACAACTGCCGCTTTATCTAACGGTGTTGTATAGTATCCTTGGGGCACGTCACCTTTCATTGAACGATACAAATGTATATTCTCCAAAAAACAACAGGATCATTAGATTCAACTGCACTCAAGAGTAATCCTTTTGCATCCGCTGGATTAGCTGGCATAACTACACGAATTCCAGGAATCTGTGCCACTATGCCTTCAAGATTATCTGCATGCATTTCAGGTGTCTTAGTGCCACCACCATAAGGCGATCGTACAACAATGGGCATATTACGTGTACCATTAAATCGATATCGATTACGAGCCATTTGACCAGCAATAGAGTCCATCACTTCAAATACAAAACCGAAAAATTGAATTTCCATGATTGGCCGATAATCTTGTGTCGTCAGGCCAATGGCTAATCCACCAATACCAGATTCTGCTAGGGGTGTGTTGAAAACACGATCTTCACCATATTTTGCTTGCAACCCATCTGTTGCTCGGAATACACCACCGTTTTTACCAACATCTTCACCAAAAATTAAACATTATTGTCTTTCTCTAACGCTAAGTCCATCGCTTCACGAACCGCATCAATATAACTTTTAACAGCCATGTTACTTTCCCTCGCTTTCAAACTTGGTAATTTGCTCAGCCATCGCATAGCTTGGTACTTCAAGTGTGTTTTTGATAAAGTCAGAAATTTTCTGCTTAGAAACCTTATCCGCTATTTTAATTTGATCATCAATAAGTGCATTGACCTCAGCAATATAAGCTGTTTCTTTATCTTCATCCCAAATACCTTGACCAGTCATATATTGACGCATTCGGATTAATGGCTCTTTTTTCCAAGCAGCGTCAATATCGGCTTGTGTACGATAGCGTAATGGATCATCACCAGCAGTAGAATGTGCCTCTAAACGGTTAGTAAGCGTTTCAATTAACACAGGCCCTTTGCCACTCGTTGCCCAAGCCCTTGCTTCCTTTGATGCCAAGTAGACTGCAATGGGATCGTTCCCATCAACAACAATACTGGGTACACCTGCAGCCCAACCTTTTGCGGCCAAATGCGTTGCTGCAGTTTGCAACGCACGGGGTGTCGAAATAGC
>AEMJ01000753.1 GCA_000166735.2 Leuconostoc inhae KCTC 3774
ATAAACCTTGAAATAGACGTGCTAAAATTAAAATGGTTGGTGCAAAAATACCTATTTTATCATAACTTGGCGTCAGAGCAATAATTAACGATCCGCTTGCCATGATAAGTACTGAAAGCGTTAACGCTGATCGTCGACCATGTTGATCTGCATATTTTCCAAACACTAAACTACCTAAAGGACGCATC
>AEMJ01000752.1 GCA_000166735.2 Leuconostoc inhae KCTC 3774
AATGTTGTTGTTTTGATACCACCAGCCGTTGAACCAGGTGTACCACCGATATACATCATCATAATTGTTAACAAAATTGTAGCAGGTGCCATTTGACTGAAACTAAATTGTGAAAAGCCAGCTGTACGATAAGAAATTGACATAAAAAGGGTATTTGTAACCCGATTAAATTCAGATAAATGTGGTGCAATAGCTAAATTACTTTCAGTTAATTCAAATAATAGCCAGCAACCAATAATCAGCGCACCAGTCATCATAAGCGCGAGTTTTGAATGTAAGGTTAGTTTGTGTGAATGGCGATAAAGTAGGACATCACGCCAGACTAAGAACCCTAAGGATCCGGCGACAATCAGAGCAGCAATAATAAGTAGAATCCAAGGTTGGTTAGCATAGGCCATATCACCAGCTGGTAAAATTGAAAATCCAGCGTTACCAAAGGCTGAAATAGCGTGAAAAACAGCATAGAATAAGCCACGCTTGAGACCAAAGTCATGGACGAAAAAGGGGTTAACAGGATGGCGCCAACAATTTGAATAATAACTGATAACTTAATGACGTAACCAAAGACGGCTCTTGTATCGTAAAGGCTCTCTAAGCTATAAACTTCTTGAACCATCATTTTATCACGTAAATTCATTTTTCGGCGAGTTGCCGTAAAAAGTAAAACCGAAAAAGACATGAAGCCTAGAGCACCAATTTCAATTAAACACATGATCACAATTTGCCCAAAAACTGTCCAATGTGTTGCTGTATTAACGACAGTTAAACCTGTGACAGAGGCAGCTGAAGTTGCGGTAAATAAGGCATCCATAAACGAATGACCCATGTCGCCATTATAGCTAAAAGGTAGCATGAGTAGCAAAGCACCGACAGTGATGACTGATAAAAATCCTAACGTTAAACGTTGTGGCATAGAGAGCCGCGACAGAAATGTGCGTCGTTGGGATTGGTTATGAAATTTCTTCATTTCTGCTGCAGTTGGGAGCTCTATTTTTCGTGACATATTTTACTTAATTCAACTTCCTTTGTATTAAAAGTGAGGATTTAACTATTTTAACATGCTTTATTTCATTATACACGTTATAAAGTTATGGATTGATGCCAAGTAAAATAGTCTGTACGATTTATGATTTTGGATGATGATTGGGGCGGTGATAGTGCTGCTTTCAGGATACAATTGAAAGTACACATTAAAGGTCTAATAAATGTCAATTTTTAAGAAAGTTGTTGCATAAACATGTGAAATTGATCGTCAATTTGTTGCGCTGTTAATGTGCCAGTTAATGCTACTATACTCATTCCCTCAATGAGTAACATAAAATTGTCAGCAATTATTTTTGTATCATGACAAGTTACTTTATTTTGTTTGACACCAAGATCTAAAATGGCGCGCACAGTTGCTTTAGTTGCGTTTGTTTGTTTTTGTTTTAACCTTTTATCACAATCAGCATGATGGGTGAATGAATATTCATACATTGCGCGAAGTAGCGAAGGTGCACCGTTTATATGGTTGATCAATCTATTTTTGTGTTCGCCAAGATAGACACGTATTAATTGGTCGAAAGATGGTTCATTTTTGACAGCTTCACGAATATCATCAAATTGGCGTACAGAACGTTGTGTGATTGTTTCAAAAAAATGTCATCAGTGGCACGAAAATATAAATAAATACCACCACGACTAATACCACATGCATCAATAATATCTTGCATGGTGACATTTAAAAAACCTTTTGTCGAAAAAACTTTTTGAGCACCAGCAATAATTATTGCTTTTTTAGATTCACGTCGCTTGTTTGGCATTATTTCATTCATAAAAACACGCTTTCTAAATTTAATATGACATGAGTGTCATTACGTAGTATAATTCATTTTATAAAATGACACAAGTGTCATTATAAGAAAAGGGGACTTGTATTTATGAACTTATCTATCCAGAAGGTAACAGGAGTTGCGATGCTGATTGCAATTAACATTATATTGGGTAAAATCAGTGTTGGGCCTGCATTTGCTGCGGTCAATTTTGGCTTTATATCATTGGTTTTAGCGGGTTACTTATACGGTGTTAAATTAACGATGTTAGCTGCTGTTTTAGCTAATCTGCTGGCTTTTACGATTATGGGTAGTGGGGCGTTTTCGTTTTGGTTTGTCATACCGGCTGCCATTGCAGGTGCAACGTACGGACTATTACATAAACCATCTTTATTTCGTATCTTCATCGTTAATATAGTTGTTGTTGTAGGGGTCAGTTTTTTATTTAATACGCGTTTAATTGCCTATGTTTACCATTTAAATTATGAGGCATTGTTGACGACAAGAATATTCAAGATGATTACGAGTCTCATTGTGCAAGTTATAGTAACTTATATGTTATTGAATCACACTGCTATGATTAATTTAAAAAAGCAGCGATGATCGAAATTTTATAATAGACAATGCACCAGTTAAAAAAGCTATAAATCTTTTAATGGTCATTGTCTAAAACAATCATAAAGGATCTGCAGCTTTTGTCTATTTTAAAATATCTTGAATCACATGAGCTAGTGAAATGGTTTTCATATGGTCATAAGCAGCAGTTTCAATACCATCATAAAATTGATTTAATGTATCTTGAATATGCCCGCCGACTAAACAGTTGGGGTTTGTTTTAGGGTCAATATGTAGTAACTTATGCGTCATATTGATAGCGCAATAAACAGCATAAATACTTATATCATTTGGTGATTTTGCTAGCTCTGGCGCTGCTATACCTTGATGTGTTGTTAACAAGTTTGCTGCCCGTAAGTCAAGCATTAAATTACGCACAACGCTGGCATTTGAACCAATACTTGCTGCAATGGCTTTGCTA
>AEMJ01000751.1 GCA_000166735.2 Leuconostoc inhae KCTC 3774
CAATAATCGATACTAAGCAACCACCAATCAAATATGGTATCCGCCGTCCTAACTTTGGAATCCATGTTTTATCTGAAAACAGACCAATTAAGGGTTGTGTTATCATGCCAGCTAGTGGCGGTAAAATGAAGAAAAAACCCAATTGTGTAGGATCTGTTCCTAATGTTTGAAATATTCGGCCCATATTACCAGTCTG
>AEMJ01000750.1 GCA_000166735.2 Leuconostoc inhae KCTC 3774
GAGACCAGCCAATAGCAGAAACGTTTTAACAGAATATGCAAAAACCATAATTGGAAGTATAGCTGCTAGTGTCATACCAGCATCTTTTACAGCGATTTTAAAAATCATACTTTTGCCCATAACCATCAACAACTCCTTAGAAAGTGATCGCTCACTTTTACTGACATGATATACAATAATACATCTTAATTTCATTATGCTTCATTGCCCTCTATACTGAAATTCCGAACCNCTTTATTGATAAG
>AEMJ01000749.1 GCA_000166735.2 Leuconostoc inhae KCTC 3774
TTTGGCCATTTATTATTTTTTGGTTGGTGCAGGTGTCATGGGCATTGTGACACGATTGCCTAAACTAAATGCGATGTTGCTCCATACGGAAAAAGGACGATATTTAATAGCTGGCGTAATAATAGTGTTACTATTAACATTTTTACTTACTAAATTTTGTTGCACTGAAAAAAATTAAAAAATAAGCAGTAGCTATGTGTAAAACATAGCTACTGCTTATTTTAATCATTAATCTCGTCGTGTCAATTTCACGACACCTTCCCCAGCGTGCTGTTTGTGGGAACATATCAATACTTTGAATATAATCGACTTTATAGGCCTTTGTTAAGTCAACTAAGTCACGGGCCAATGTTGATGCGTTACATGAAATGTAAACGAACTTTTCTGGTTTTGTACGCAAAATTTCACGTCGCAAGGCAGTATCTAATCCAGTACGTGGTGGATCAACAACCAGTGCATCGGCTAACCAACCTTCTGACTGCCATTTTGGAAACAGGTCTTCTGCTGTTCCTATTTCATAGTGGGCGTTATCAATGT
>AEMJ01000748.1 GCA_000166735.2 Leuconostoc inhae KCTC 3774
AGGCAAGGTTAGCAAACCAAAACTCATTTTCATATTAGCGCGTTGTTTAATTAATGGATCAATCCCTAATGAACCACCAATAACAAAAGTGATGTCCGAATATCCAGAAACTGTTACATCAGCAAGTTTTTTAGAAAACGCTTCTGAAGCTAATTGCTTGCCTTCAATTGCTAATACAATAACAAAATCACGTGGCCCAATTTTTTCAGCAATGCGCCCCCCTTCTTTGGCTATAATTTGATTATTTTGTGCAATACTAGCCTTTTCAGGTGTTTTTTCATCAATTAATTCAATGATTTCCATTTTAGCAAAACGTGATAACCGCTTTGTATATTCTGCAATGCCATCCTTAAGATATTTTTCTTTTAATTTACCAACTGTGATCAATTTAATGTTCATATTATCCTCTATTTTTAAACTTTCTTAACATTATGATGTATCATGCAAACATTTGTATTTAAAAGTTTTCCACAATTATCCACACGAACAAGCAACCAATAAAAGTATCATATCCTTATTATATCAACCATTAAAATGTTCGTATGGTTTTTTATCCACAATTTTAAACGATATTAACATAAATTGTGGATAACTTTTGCAACGCCGTTTGAGGCTATTTATGTCAGAAATGTCTATCTCATTATGACTTATCCACAGTTTTCCACTTTTTTATCCACAACTGTGGATAAGCACATATGTTCCCTTGACAATTCATGTTATTTTAAATATAAACGTTAGTATTTCACTTAATTCGAACATTATCAATGTGTTTTGTCGTCATTTTTATAACTAAATACGTACAATAGCGTAATTATCGACTTTTCATTAAAAAATATCGATTTTTTCAGTTAAATAGTACTATTTAATAGTTTTTTATATTTTTAATCTATTTGTCCACAATATAATTCCCTTTATCCACATTTCATTGACTCTTGTAAAATTTTATCAACATTTTCAGTTAGTTTTCAACATTTTATGAAAACGCTTATTTCTATACTTTTGTCAACAAATGGTAAAGAAAAAGCTAACACCAGGCGTTAGCTTTCTAATTTTTGCGTTAACTTTACTTTAACCGTTTTCTTATCTTCTTGATGATAATAAGTAATTGTCACAGTATCATTTAAATTATGTTTATACAATTCTTCACGCAAATCTGCTTGACCTGTCACTTCTTTGCCATCAATTGCAGTGATCACATCATATTTTTTCAAACCAGCTTTATCTGCCGGCCCATTTTGAGTTGTGCTCATCACAACAACCCCACCATTAACAGACGTTGGAATTTTCAAGAGCGTCTTTTGATCATCGACTGTAACTGCAGATAGTTCGACAAGGCCAATACCAATGGCAGGACGTGTTATTTTGCCGTCTCTAACAAGTTTATTCACAACATCAACGACTTGATCAGAAGGAATTGCAAAGCCCATTCCCTCAACACTGGTACCAGATGCTGACGATGAAAGCTTCATCGAATTAATACCGACTACCTGCCCTTGGAAGTTAACTAAGGGTCCCCCTGAGTTACCTGGATTAATTGCCGCATCTGTTTGAATGACTGTCGAACCGCCATAATTTTGGCCATTCTCAGAGGTGGATGCTACTAATCGTTTCTTAGCGGATATAATGCCTTCAGTCACTGAAGAAGCATACTCAGATCCTAATGGTGATCCAATTGCCAATACCTTTTGACCAACTTGGATTTTACTAGAATCGCCAAAATCTGCTGTCGTTGTCACAACACTAGGATCTATTTTCAGTACAGCTAAATCAGTCATAGCATCCTTACCTACCAGTGTTGCCGTCACCTTTTTTCCATCGTGCAGCATAACCTGAATCTGGGCCGCACCATGAATAACATGGTTATTTGTTACCACATAAGCAGCATCCCCAGCTTTTTTATAGATAACACCTGATCCTTCAGATGATTCTTGATAACTATTAATACCTGATTTTGAAAAATTCAATACCGAAACAACGGCATCTGAAATTTTACCGTAAGCTGATGTTGCGGTTGCATTTTGAGATATGGTCGTTGTTTTTGTAGCTTTGGTATTAACTTTTTGCGTCGTAGCTTGTAGATTTTCAACGCCACGCTGCCCATATAAAATTGCACCACCACCAATAATACCAGCGATTGCACCTGTTAATATAATTTTTGTTACAGATTGTTGCGCCATTTTAGCCACCCATTAATTGAATTATGTTTATTCTACATGTTAAAAATTAATACTAGATTAAATTATTCCGATAAATTATCACCAGTAAAGGCATTAATTTTCAAAACGTATTTTTCATTACCACTATATGCTTCAAATGCCCATACTGGTAAAAAATATCGTATCCATTAACCGTCAAGGTTCTATCATAAGACAGATAACCTTTAGACAAACTATCACCACTATCAATCTCATTGTACCGATATAATGAAATAATAGCCTCTTCTTCTGTGATTGTTGCACGATCATCCCGAAGTCGTTCAATGTTAACTAATTGTCGTTTGGTAAAGCCTACAGGTTTACCGCTTTTATTGTACTGAAAAGTCATAATGCCACTGTCAGCAATAACCGGTAGTCCCTCAACACGTTGTGAATAAACACGATCGCGGTTCGTTTTATTCGCCGTCAATACTGGATTAAATTGATAACCAGCACTGTATGTGGACAGAACTGATTCGTCTGAACCCGTGCCATTTTTTGAATAAATCTCGCTTAAATTTGGCAAACACGGTGTTTGTTTTTGCCCCAGTAGAAACATCTAGGCCAGCAGGCAAAGACATCTCACGTCTGTCACCATATTGCGCAGCAACATAGCTACTGTAATGCAGAGAAGTGCCAAATTTAGGTAATTTAATTTTTTGCTTTTTTCATTTCTGAAATGATATCTGTATTAGCATCTGTTACACGTTCTTGTGATACCTCTCCAGAACGCCACCAATTGAGCAAAAATATATCTAAACAAAAAAACAAAATTAACATTAATATTTTAATTCGTTTAAATTGCATATCTTACTCCTTGATTTTATCAATAATCCTAGTTTAACGTGTTTTTAAAAACGATGACACACTTTGCCAGCCACTGGCTGTTTCAATCATCCACGTTGGTTCCATATTTACAGCCGCTTGACTACCTTGATCAAGCAACCACTGATATCCCGGAGCAATGAAATTGTAGTCTTTCTCCTGTACGCCAGCATCAGACAACTGCTTAATAATCTCTCTTGTTGATGGCAGAACCACATCAGGTTGATTATTTGGTACAGGTACGCCAATTTCATTAAGGGAGTACGTACTAGTCAAATTTCCGTGTTTATCCATTGTCATATGAATAGCGCCAATTTCAGACTGAAAATAAACTGGAAAGCCTTCAACATATGTTCGAAAAGTAATTTTTTGACCATTTTGCTGACTTTCATAAAAGCGTGTGTCAGTAAAGTCTGACTGCAATAAATTAATTTGAGAGAGTCCTGTATTTAAACGATCCACATAAAATTCAGGTAATTTATTTTTTTTATTATGATCTTCAAATGTCACTGTTGCCCAGTTTGGATCATAAACTATTGTTTGATTATTGAGTTTGTTTGAGTAAACTGTTTTATCACCGTCCTGTGTGACATTAAGTTGATTAATTGTTCCTAGAAGAGCAGAAACATACGTTTTAGGATCACGATTATTAACTAAGTAAGAATATACTGGCAATTTAATTTTTTGAAGATAATTAAGTCCTACACGATTATGATAATTTTGAAAATTAATATTCAGACTTTTAGGTAACTGTTGTGCTAGTTGCCAAGCATCATGATGATTTAATTTGTTAACTTTTACAGTTGTTATTTGATTTGTTTTAGTATTCACAAAATAACCATTATTTGAACGATCTAATGCCAATACAAAATAGTCAAAATTAAGATTTTTTCGAGTTGAAACACGCTGATCGTAACGTATATTAAAGTAGGAAATTGGTACGACATCGGAATAATGAAAAATTTGCGCTTTTTTTGTCGCTAAAACTTTTTTATTCCAGCAATATTAACAGTTTTTGTCTGAGCGTCTGTTAATTGCGCGTCTGTCAACGCATGACGCATTTTTTTTAATTTAGCATCAGTTGCATTCATAACCAACTGTTGCGAGCCATCAGTTTGGTTAACAATATATTGCGTCGGACGAAATATTTCAAGCAGTTGTTTTTCTGGTTGTTGCGCCGTTGACTGGTCAGGTGCTTCATTTTTACCAAATGAACTGAAAATAAATGCTGTTAAAACAACCGAGATAACTAGCGATAGAACGAGTAACCCATTCAATAACACGTTTTGTAAAAACTTTTGTTTATTCCGCATCCCAATCGCCCTCCTCAATGACATCATCATCTACATAGGCAAGTGAAATATAAAAAGTTGAGCCCCTATTTTCAACAGAGTCGACCCAAATACGACCATTAAAGCGTTCGACAACTTCTTTAGAAATTGCTAATCCTAAGCCCGTACCACCTTGTGCACGTGACCGTGATTTATCCACACGGAAGAAACGATTAAATATACTATCTAAATCTTTACGTGGAATACCTAATCCTTGGTCGGAAATGCTTAAAATAGCCCGTGTTTTAGTTTTTATTAAACGTGCTGTAATTGTGCCACCATCAGGTGAATACTTGACAGCATTATTCATAATATTATCAAGAACCTGCGTAAACTTATCTGGGTCGACTTCGACCCACACATCCTCATTTGTAAATTCGCGTTGTATATTATAATTTTTATTTGGCGTATCAGTATTTTTAGCATCACTTTCAATAATCATGTCAAAGCGGTTTAACACAAAATTAAACAAACTATTCAAATTAACGACTTCAAGTCTGACATCCATCGTTCCTTGATCCAGCCTTGATAAGGCTAACAAGTCATTAATCATACGAATCATACGCTGAGTTTCATCTTGCACAACACCCAAAAAATTTTGCGCCATTTCAGGATCGTCAATTGCGCCCTCTGCTAAAGCATCGACATACGATCGCACTGAAGTTAATGGTGTTCTTAATTCATGTGATACATTTGACACAAACATGCGCCGTTCAGAATCAATGCGTTGCTGTTCAGTAATATTATGTAAGACCACTACCAAACCAGAAATAAATCCTGATTGTCGCTTAATTAGCGATACATAAGCTTGCAATAAAATATCAGTACTATCATCTGATAAATCAACTCGAAAATCATCAAGATTTTCTAACATATCACGTAATGTTCGTTTGCCTTGTAAACGTAACAAATCAATCACATTTTGGCCAATAGCTGCTTCACGATCAACACCAACAAAGTTTGCTGCCGCTTGATTGATAATGGTAATTTCACCACGACGATTAGCCGCTAAAACACCATCGGCCATATGAGTCAAAACAGAATCTAATCGGTTTCGCTCAGCGTTGACTGTTTCTGTTGATTCTTCAACACGTGTTGATAATTCGTTTACCGATTGTGCTAAGTGTCCTAATTCATCAGAGCCATAGATATGATTAACCATTGAATAATCGCCACCAGCAATTTTAGTCGTTTGTTCATCAATTTGGGCAATTGGCCGTGTTAATGTACGCGCAAGAAATAATGCTAATGCGATACTGACAAATAAAGCTACTAAGCTAGCAATGACAAATAGGCGCATCACACTGTTAACGTTGCGATATACAGGTAACAAGCTAGCTTTAACAACAACGACGCCAATTATATCTCGCACACGCCCTGTTGTGACGCCAAGAGTTGTCGTCATGAGTTCTTTTCGCTCACCACCTTCACTGATTGTGCGTGATGTTAAAAAAGATTGTTCTCCCGCAACAGCTCTTTGGGCATTCAAATCAGTTGTTTTTTGACCGATTGTTTGTTGTCCAGAAACTGATAAAGTACCACGAATTGTACCTGTTTTATCGATTACCTGTGCTTCTTGAAGGTTAGTGTTATTTAACCCAATTAACACATCTTGAATTGCATGGTTCCCAGCATCAACGTCCCTATTTCTCAATGCAGTCGTAATTTGATCTGTCACATATTTTGGTAAGGTCATTTGTTGTTGAAAAGTCGCTAAATTTTGTTGTTCTATTTGACGTACAAAAAACGCACCCAACAGTTCGAGTGCGATAATCATTAACAACACAAAAACAAGTGTGATGCGAAAACGTATAGATTTAAAAAAGTTAGTCTTAATGTTCATAATTGCTGACGCCTAGCGTCTGTCTCCTTGGCGTATAACAGAGAAAGTATCTTTGTTGTACTAATAAGTAAAAAATGTTTGCTTTACCGGTAATGAAGACATTTACTTACTCTGCGTCAGGACGCAAATAATATCCTACCCCACGACGCGTTGCCAACCAATTAGGATGACTTGGATTATCTTCAATTTTTTCACGCAAGCGACGCACAGTAACATCTACCGTTCGGACATCTCCAAAATAGTCATAGCCCCAAACTTGTTGCAACAAATGTTCACGTGTCATCACTTGACTAATGTGTTGTGCTAAATAATAAAGCAGTTCGAATTCTCGATGTGTTAATTCAATATCTTGTCCAGCCTTTGACACCATATATGCTTGCGGATGTATTGTCAAATCGCCTAGCTCGATGTCGTCGGTATTCACAACAGACTCATCAATATGTTGTGCAACCGCTTTACGGCTACGTAAATTAGCTTTGACACGTGCAACTAATTCACGATTTGAGAATGGTTTTGTGACATAGTCGTCAGCACCCATTTCTAAACCTAGTACTTTGTCAATTTCAGAATCTTTAGCTGTTACCATAATAACAGGTGTTTCTGATTTTGAACGAATTTGGCGCAACACTTCAACACCATCAATCTCAGGCAACATTTGGTCAAGCAAAACAAGGTCAGGCTTTTCTTCATTGAACACTGTCAACGCTTCCTGACCATCAGCTGCTGTTACCACTTCGTATCCTTCTTTGGTTAAATTAAATTTAATGATATCTGAGATTGGTTTCTCATCATCCACAACCAAAATTTTACTCATGGACGTTCTCCTCATATGTTTCTACTAGTTTGTCTATCTCTAAGTATATCATTTTTTTACCATTCTGTAATATTTAACACAAAAAAACTGAATTTAATCAGTTTTATATGAAACCTTATTAACTTACTAACACATTCATGATTAATGTGATCGACGATGAAAACGATTTTTAAATAATGATGAAATTGCTTCATTATTATTCACGCGACGAATCGCTTCGCCAATCAACTCACCAACGGATACAATCTCTAATTTGTCAAACTTTTTCTCATCTGGCAAATCAATAGAATCAGTTAAAATAACTTTTGTGAAAACAGAATTTTGTAGACGCTCAATAGCTGGCCCAGAAAAGACGGCATGTGAAGCAACGACATAAACTTCTTTAGCACCATGTGCCATAATTAATTGTGCCCCTTGCGTAATTGTACCGGCTGTATCAATCATGTCATCAATCATAATTGCTGTTTTACCCTGTACATCACCAACAATACTACCAATTTCAGCTACATTGGGCTTTGGACGGCGCTTATCAATAACAGCAACTGGAGATTCCAACGCTAGCATATTGTTCAGATTACGTGCACGCGTCATACCACCATGATCAGGAGAAACAATTACAGCATTTTGTTTATCAGCAATACCTGATTCAATTAAATAATCAGCTAACAACGGCGCTGCCTGCAAATGATCCATTGGAATATCAAAGAATCCTTGTATTTGTGCAGCATGTAAATCTAAAGCTAAGACTCGCGTTGTCCCTGCACGTTCTAACATATTCGCTACAAGCTTTGCAGTAATTGGCTCGCGTGAACGCGCCTTGCGATCTTGACGCGCATAACCGTAATATGGCAACACAACATTAATTTGATTAGCAGACGCACGACGTAAAGCATCAATCATAATCAACAGTTCCATCAGATTATCATTAACTGGCGCAGAAGTCGATTGAATAACGAAAACATTATCACCACGAATGCTTTCTTCAATGTTAATCTGTACTTCACCATCCGCAAATCGCTTCACAGATATCTCACTCAATGGTACGCCAACTGATTCAGCAATTTTTTTGCAAGTGGCTCATTTGAGCTTAAAGAAAAAAGTTTCAATTTAGGTTCTGGCATGTCTGGCTCCAAGCATTTTATGTTCATCCAAGTTCATTTTAAAAGCATTCATATTTTTTTGAAATTTCAAATAACCAATAAGCACTTAAGCTGAGAGTGTTTGCAACGCTTTTAATGCGTCATCATAATCTGGTTCCTCTGACACTTCTGGTACAATTTGTGCATACCGCACAACACCTTGCGCATCTATAATATAAACTGAACGTGTGTCAAAACCTTGAGAAGGAATGTAGAGCTTTGTGGCATAGCCAAATGACTCTTGCTCATCTGACAACATACGCAAATTGTGTACCCCTTCCGCTGCACACCAGTCACGTTGCTCTGAAACCGAATTTGTTGAAACTGTTAAGAATTGCACATCTTGAAATTGACCAACGGCTTGATTAAAGTGACGTGTTTGTAATGAACAAGTGCCTGTATTTAAATCAGGTACAACAGAGATTAAAGTTAACTTCCCAACTAAATCAGCCGTCTTAACCTTATCACCATTTTCATCTTCTAACTTAAAGTGTGGCAATGTGTCACCAATTTTTAATGGTTCACCAACTAATTCTGTCACTTCTCCAGATAATAATACATTCATTTTGCGACCTCCGCATTTTTTAATAACATCATTATTCATAGTAAATAAACTATTTATTTACTTGCTTAAGACAAATTTCTCAATTGCTTGTGCGACACCTGATTCATTATTTGTTGCTGTTTGCGCATTTGCAATATGTTTGATATCTGCAATGGCATTGCCCATGGCTACACCAATGCCAGCTTGCTCAATCATCGAATAATCATTAGCCTGATCACCAATGGCCATTGTCTCAGCTTGTTCAATACCTAATTTCTCAGCCAATGCTAGTAACGCATGACCTTTGGATGCATGGCGGTCAATAAACTCTAAATTATTAGCCGTAGAACGAATAACGTTAACATTATCGGCTATATCAGCAGGTACTATAGCTTGAATTGTATCTAGTTCATCACTTTCAGCATTGGCAATAGCTTTAATGAATTCAACTTTCTCTAAAGCCGATTCAGTGTCTAAAACAAATAGTGGTAAATTCACCAAACTATTTTCAAAGCTGGCCCAATGATGAATTCTGTGATTCGTCGTATAAGCTGCATCTTGTGTTTCAACTTGCACATAAGTGTTTTGAATCAACATAAATGCGTTAATCTTTTGAAATTCCTTTACTGATAAAGGCTGACGAAACAAAGTTTTTTCACCGCTTGCTGTTTGCACAAGCCCGCCATTATAAGTAATGACATATTGGTTATTACCTTCAATACCTAATTCTGATAAAATGTCACGAACACCTGGTAAGGGTCGACCTGTTGTAATAACTATTTTAACATCATTTGCTAAGGCTTGTTGGATACTCGATTTTACTTCTGATGTTATTTCTCGTTGATCATTGAGCAATGTACCATCAATATCAATAGAAACAATTTTAATTTTCGACATAATTTAACGTATCTTTTATAATGTCATTTGTGTTTATTTTAAAAAATAAACTTGATGGACAATTATATTTCCCTTCACTACAAAATTAATTACCTATGACATCTAACTTATTACAGAACATAATTATATTATAACAAAGAACACGATTTCAAAACATAATATTTATACATGTTTTAAAATATCAAGTATAAAACTGGCCGTTGTCAGTATCAAGCAATTTTGTTTTTGCTTGAATAAGGATATGATCATCATTAAAATCATTACTACGACTTATTTGAAAGACTTCAGATAGTGTTGCCCATTTTATCGCTTCTACTTCAGATATTTGACGTGTCATATTATCTAAAGATTCATCAATACATACAACATACCGACACTTCTTTAAAAATTGAAGTTGGTTCTTCGTCACAATTAGGTTTAATTCTTCATGTAACTCACGAATCACTGCCGATTCACTTGTTTCACCGGTTAATGCCGATCCTCCCGTTGCTATTGTCCACATACCTGGATCAGTTATTTTTTGAAACGAGCGCTGTTGTAGCAATACATTTCCTTGTATATTAAAGATTAAAGCATTAACTACTAGATGATAATCACCAACGTTTAATTTTTCTCCTCGATGATGTGTACGGCCTGTTAATTCATTTTTTTCGTCATAAATATCCCATAATTCTCCTAATTTATCGGCCCGCTTATCCTTATTCAGCAAATTTCTTACTCCTTTCACAGTATTAAGCTTAAGGACATAAAAAGCGAACTAAGCAAATGCTTAGTCCGCTTTATTTACTAATACATGAATTCATACAATGATTAATAACTAATTAGCATTAAATTACTTCAAAGCTGACCAGTTCCAATCAGTAAATTCTGCAATATCGCGACCTTCGTTACGAGTAACTTCGAAGTGCTTTGCCAATGTTTCATCCATCTTAGCAATGAAAGTATCAGCGGCTGCTTGATTAATCGCACCGTTAGCTGACAAAATTTCGGCAGCTTCTTTAGCTTGATGGAAACGATCCAATTGTGAATACACACGCATGTCATAAGTTGTCGTGATATCACCGTCTTCACGATAACCATGAACATAAACATCACCCTTGAACTTACGTTCGAAGAAGAATGATTCTACTAAGTTTTCATAAGCATGGAAGCCAAAGATAACTGGCTTATCAGCTTGGAAGTACTTGTTGAACTCTTCAGCTGACAATTCACGCTCATCGTTCATGTTAGGTTCTGACTTCTTTTGCAAACGTAGCAATTCAACAACGTTAACATAGCGGAACTTAACTTCTGGGAAAGCTTGGTTAATCAACCACAAAGCAGCTAATGTTTCGATTGTTGGTTCTGTACCAGCAGATGCAAATGTAATATCAACATCACCAGAAGGTGCAGTAGAAGCCCAATCAATGATCTTCAAACCTTCGTTGGCCAATACATCAGCTTCATCAGCAGTAAACCATTGTTGACGTGGTTGCTTTGAAGCAATGATCAAGTTAACTTTATGACGTTCTGAGAACGCACGATCTTGAACAGCCAACAATGAGTTACCATCGGCTGGCAAGTATTCGCGAATGAAGTTAGACTTCTTTTCAGCCAAATGTGTTAACATACCTGGATCTTGGTGTGTATAACCATTATGATCTTGTTGGAATGCAGTTGATGTTGCAATCAAGTTCAATGATGGATAATCATTACGCCATGATTGTTCTGACGCGTGACGCAACCACTTGAAGTGTTGTGTAATCATAGTGTCCACAACACGCAAGAATGATTCGTATGAAGCAAAGATACCAACACGACCAGTTAGTGTATAACCTTCTAACCAACCTTCTGCTTGGTGTTCTGACAATTGCGAATCAATAATACGACCTTCAGGACCAACATATTGATCGTTTGGTTCCTTAACTTCTTCCATCCATTGACGGTTAGTTGTGTTAAAGAGGCTCCACAAACGGTTTGACATTGTTTCATCAGGACCAAAGACACGGAATGAAGTTGGATTTAACTTCATAACTTCTTCCAAATAGTTTGAAAGTGTTGTCATATCCATGTTTTGAGTCACTGCTGCAAACTCATGTCCACGGTTTTCGTTAGTAATTTCGTTGGTGAATTGACGCCAGTCAGGCAAAGTCAAATCTTGTGCCTTAGCACCGCGTGCACGGCCACCATTAGCGATAGGGTTAGCAGACATACGCTTGTCGCCCTTAGGCGCGATAGCCTTCAACTCATCCTTTAGTGAACCATCAGCATTGAACAACTCTTCAGGCTTATATGAG
>AEMJ01000747.1 GCA_000166735.2 Leuconostoc inhae KCTC 3774
GCTGTCGTGCATTATGACGAGACAACCCCTCACTTGCACTATGCCTTTGTTCCGGTGGTTTTTGATGATAAAAAAGTCACGTTATAAAGTATCCGCTAAAGAAGTACTCAACACGCCCTGATTTACAAA
>AEMJ01000746.1 GCA_000166735.2 Leuconostoc inhae KCTC 3774
TGATGGACAATGATGAGTTAGATGTTGAAAAGTTACAAATGACGCAAAATGATTTAAGACAGGTCTTGCGTAAGCAAGCAATTAAATTACGTGAAGTGCGACAAAAAGTCGCACGCGACTTGGAACAAGCTGTCAATCAACAATTGAATGAGCTTTTGATGAGTGGGGCAGAGTTTGCAGTACATTTTGAACAAATTGAAGGTTTTGTTTCTTCTGGTACAGATAAAGTTGAGTTTCATGTGCAAACTAATGTGGGTGAAGGCATGGCGCCGCTTGTTAAAATTGCCTCTGGTGGTGAAACAGCGCGATTGATGTTAGCCATTAAAACAGCTTTTACAAAGCAACAGCACATTATATCAAT
>AEMJ01000745.1 GCA_000166735.2 Leuconostoc inhae KCTC 3774
TTAGCCTCTGAGGCATTTCTAAAAACTGACTGAGGTCACCGTTTCAGGCTATTCGACTATCACGTTTGTTATTGGCGGATCATTAGGACTTGATCCACTAATTAAGAAACGTGCTAATATGACAATGAGTTTTGGCCTACTAACACTGCCA
>AEMJ01000744.1 GCA_000166735.2 Leuconostoc inhae KCTC 3774
ATTGCATTTGTAGTCAATAAGATTATTACATACTAGTTGTATGTTATAATTTTTTTATCTTATTTTTAGCGAATATAGTAATCTTGAATATAAAATTGGAGATGTGTATGACTG
>AEMJ01000743.1 GCA_000166735.2 Leuconostoc inhae KCTC 3774
TGATTGTGTAGCACCCAAATATTTTTGTACAGTAGTGTCTGGGAAAATGGCACTTGTCTATTTTTCGCACACCTGATACAGCACTTTGGATCTACCGAGTTGCAAGAAACACAACTACCCCTACCTGTCATATCAACCATACCCCTTAAAGTGTTTGGCTTCACTCTTTTTGAAATCACCCACATTTACAACACAAAGGTTATGTTGTATAATTATAGTTACGTTAACCAAATACGAATAAGATTTACGTGGCTATCAAGAATTGGCGTTCTTGGTGGCTTTTCTTTTATTCAATTTAAAACCTATGTCACAAATATAAAATCATACAAAACATGATGTCAACA
>AEMJ01000742.1 GCA_000166735.2 Leuconostoc inhae KCTC 3774
CCGTAATGGGATCAGGCATGCAAGCCGTCATGGCAGCTTTTATGGCTGAAAAAAGGGCACACGTTAGATGACATCATTGCTGCTCTACACACTTTACAACAGACCTTTGATGTGCGTTTTGTTGTCAATGATATTTCACACTTACAACGTACCGGTCGTTTATCGCGTGGTGCAGCCTTGGTGGGTGGCTTACTTAACATCAAACCAATTCTA
>AEMJ01000741.1 GCA_000166735.2 Leuconostoc inhae KCTC 3774
TTTCAAACAATGACGATGATACTGAACAACCACCATTCTTTAAAAACGTTAATATAAAAAACGTGAGTTGTCTACCTTTTACTGTGTTGTATGACGATAATATGCAATGATTAATGTATTGTTATGTAAGCAGTGAATTGCAACCTGCGTGTTTAAGGAGAGATC
>AEMJ01000740.1 GCA_000166735.2 Leuconostoc inhae KCTC 3774
ACGCACTGTCTGATGAAATGATAAATTTTCTTTGTCAAGTCGATCGATTTTGCCTTGACGATTTGCTTTAACACGCGCCAATCCAAGTTCTGGTGGTACATCAAAATAAATTGTTAGATCTGGCATTAAACCTTCTGTGGCAAACTGATTAATTTGCCATATATTGTCAACACCTAATCCTCGACCGCCACCTTGATAAGCTAAGGAACTGTCAATATAACGATCAGAAATAACTACTTTACCGGACTTCAAGGCCGGTAAGATAATTTCTACTAGATGTTGGCGACGCGCAGCTGTATAAAGCAATGCTTCTGTCCGTTCATCCATACCATTATCTTCTGCAGGTTGTAAAATGGCACGGATTGCTTCAGATATCGGATTTCCTCCCGGCTCACGTGTCGTAATTAATTCATCCCCAAGTAAAGGCTTTAATTCAGAAATTAAAATTTCTAAAACACTGGTCTTACCAGCGCCCTCTGGCCCTTCAAACGTGATAAATAATGGCTTTGTCATGATATTGGTATCCTGTTTCTTAGTTTCATACAGTTAATCCAGAAAAATAGTGACCTTTTAATGTTCACCACATCATCAAAACTGATTACGATCAGTTTTTAAAACATGCGTTTGCATGTGTCCAACCGTTTTCCGTCGTCTTGCCTCACGATAAAGGTAATTAAATTTTGCTTTATTTAATGCTGTTTGAGATTGTATTAGCCGGACATTTACTTGGCCATCTAATAGCGCTTCCTCAGAATTTTTCGCCATGTCCCAATCTATTTTCGCCTTATCAACTTGAAAAACAAGGGCTTGATCATATTCATGACGTAGGTCACGCTTTTTTTTCCAAAAATCATAATTCTGTTCGTCCTTGTACGGCTTTAATCAGTGTTAACTGATCTGCATAATCAATATCTGACCCAACTGCCAAACCATGTGCTAAACGTGTCACCTTGATCCCTGCAGGTTTGAGTAACCTTGCAAGATACATGGCTGTTGCTTCCCCTTCAGCAGTAACATTGGTACCAACAATAACCTCATCAATTTCTTGATGTTCTGATAAGCGTCGAATTAAACTAGGCAAATTAATATCTTCTGGCCCTGTTCCCGCACTGGGTGAAATTACACCATTCAAAACATGATAAAGCCCATGATAGTCCCTCGTGTTTTCCATAGCCATGACATCACGAGAATTTTCGACAACAAACACAGTATCTTGATCACGCGTGACATCTCGACATATCACACAAGGGTTAATACTATTTTCCGTTATATTACCACATACCGAACAAAATGTCAGATCTTTTTTGGCAGAAACAAGTGATTTTGAAAAATCTAATACATCTTTTTCGTCCATGCCAAGCGTATAAAAAGCCAAGCGTGTGGCAGTTTTAGAACCAATACCGGGTAATTTTGTATAACTATCTATTAATTTTGCAATAGGTTCTGGATAATCCATAGATTAAAAGGCTACATGAGCCAATCCTTTCTTTTATTATTAATCAATAACAGTTACAATATCACTACCAAACATTTTTTTGCTGCCATAACAACAGCTGGCTCCGTTGCCTTTACCACAGTTTTTTGGTTCTTCTTTGTTTGTTAATGCCTTTTGACTACTCACGCGAGGCAAATCAGTTAAAACAATTCGGTTTGTCTCACCCGATTTGAGTTTTGTGACATATGCTGCGCGTTCTTGATGCCAATCATCTTGTGAAATCAACACCATTGATAATGGTAAATGTTGCTCTCGTAGTGCTGCTTCCAAACTATTTTGCATTTGAGCATCATTTAAAGCTTGCTCAAGCAATGCTGGATAATCAAATGCTAGTACAATAGCCTCATCACTTGCAGCAACAGGTTCAGCGATTGTAAGCATTGCTTGTTGTGCAACATCAAATTGGGTAATAAGTGTTGACCAATTATTTTTTACCCGACTGAGCGCTTCACGTTTTGCCATTTGTAATACAGCAAACACTGCTTGTTGTCCAGTCCAAACTATCGTATTAGTATCAGTATTTTGATTTATTTGCTCGGATGACGCTGGATTAATTACTTGTTCTTGCTCTGAAACAATAGGTGTGACATTTTGAGATTTTTCAGTAACTAGGGGTGTGACATTTATTGTTTGATCTTTTATATCAGCCTCATTTATTGCTACTGAAGACATACGTGATTCATCACTTACCGATGGTGTTTTTGGTGCTGTCGCTTTGGGTTCGACAATCATACTCAATTTCACTGTTAATAGCTCTAAATATACATCACTTTGCATCGTTTGCATCAACTGTTTTTGAATATCATCTAATGCCAGCATCATTTTTTCAATACGGGTTATCCCCAGTTTTTTTGACAATAACTGTAACTCTGAAAATTGAATTGTTGACTTAATTAATTCTTCTGCAACATCAACAAGCATAATATCTCGTAGTAGGCCAAGAACATCGACAACAAACCGTTGGGCATCTTTGCCTGCCATAAGAATATCATGTAACACTCGTAAACTTTTAGGTGTATCGCCAGCACTTACGGCTTCTACATACGATAACAATTCTGTTGTTGTCGTTGATCCCGTAACTTGTAATGCATTATCAACCGTCACATTATCCGTACCAAACGCAATAACTTGGTCTAATATAGACAAAGCATCACGCATACCACCTTCAGCAACATTTGCAATAATGCGAAGTGCGTCATCTTCATACGCTATCTGTTGCTTATTCAAGACATCTACTAAACGCGCTTTGATGATTAAACTATCAATACGTTTAAACTCAAATCGTTGGGTTCGGGACAAAATAGTTACAGGCACCTTTTGCGGTTCAGTTGTTGCCAAAATGAATTTTACATTAGCTGGCGGCTCTTCTAATGTTTTAAGTAGTGCGTTGAAGGCACTATTTGAAAGCATATGCACTTCATCGATGATGTACACTTTAAATTCAGCTTCAATTGGTGCATAATCAACATTTGACAAAATATCACGCATGTCTTCAACACGGCTATTTGATGCAGCATCAAATTCAACAATATCTGGTATTTGTGAATCATCTGTTGTAGGATCAATACCATTTATTTCACGTGCAAATATTTTAGCTGCCGACGTTTTCCCTGTGCCACGCGGACCAGAAAATAAATAGGCATGACCTGTTTGATGTGTTTCAATGGCATTTCTCAGTGTCTGTGTGATCACCTCTTGCCCAACCATATCATCAAACGTTCGTGGTCGGTAGACCCGATATAATGCCTGATATGCCAATGTCACCACCTCCATTACTAGTTTATTGCTATGTCGTAACAACTTGGTAATTGCATTTGTTTCACTACAGACCACAAGTTATTTACAAAAAAAGACCGCAATGCGGTCAAATATGTACACAAGCACAGTATTGAACAACCTTAGAGCTGCTACATTCCTGTCCTGACCCAGTTCGAGAGCCAACACTTGCCTGCCTTATCATTATATCTAATTTTTAAAGTTTACGCAAATACTTCTGCAATTTTTTTGGTCCATTTTGTATGCCATTTGAAATATGTTAAGTATGTCTTTGGTATGAGGTACTCATTAACTGCAGCGAAATCATCCACAATTGACACAATCCAACTTTCACGATATTTTGGTAATGCAATCGTTGCACCAAACATATGTTTCAAAATAATATCTGCTTCTTTTGAATTAATATGAGTTATTTTTTGCGCATTTTTTAATGCAATACGCGGGTGCACATAAGCATGTGACCCTTCTTCAAACTTTGTCACACGCCAGTCGTAATAAAACATGTCATGTAACAGCCCTGCACGTGCAGTAGCTACTTCATCTGCACCAATTCTTTTGGCAATCAAGTAGGAACGGTATGATACCGAAATAGAATGACGCAAACGATTTGAAAAATGATGCTGTGTATATTGTGCTAGTTGTTGTACTTCATCGTGTTGTAATAAGTCATCTACGATATTTAAATACTCTTGGTCATTCCGCCAAGCATTCGGATTTTGCATGTATAATTTTCCTCATTTGATAAGTCTGCTTATATTATAATACTAAACCAAATAATTGTGTAACAATTTGCATTTATTTTTTTCCAAGTTTACGCTGTAACCGAATTTTTTTAAAAAAGTGCTGTAATAAGGCACCGCCTTCATCACCCCGAATATTGGTATGTACATCAGCACGATGGTTTAAACGGTCATCTTCTAGTAACTGATATAAAGATCTTGTTCCCCCACCTTTGCTATCTTCTGCGCCATAATAAACTGAGGGAATACGTGCATTAATGATTGCTCCCGCACACATAATACAAGGTTCAAGTGTCACAAACAAAGCTGTGTCTTCCAAACGCCACGAGCTTAATAGACGATTTGCAGACTCTATAGCCAGTAACTCTGCATGTGCTGTTGCCATTTGCTCTGCCTCTCGATGATTGTGCGCACGAGCAATAATGACATTATCCTTTACAATAACTGCTCCAATCGGCACTTCTCCATCATTTTCAGCAAATTTCGCTTCGTTTAACGCAACCTGCATAAAATAATCAATTTGTTCACTACTAAACGTTGGTTGTTGGATCATATGTGCTCTCCAAGATATAATAACCTTTATCTTTG
>AEMJ01000739.1 GCA_000166735.2 Leuconostoc inhae KCTC 3774
TTATGATGCTGTGGGCACACGACGAGCTGATCGGTCAGGCGAGGCCAAAATACGATCATGGTTTTCTGCACAATTTTATGTGTGGATGAATAAAATAAGTGAAACACAGCTTGTCGATGGCGCACGTGATTATCGTGTGATGACAAGGCAGATGGTTAATGCAATCTTGTCAATGAGTGAGAATCAACGATTTAGTAAAGGCATATTTAGTTGGGTTGGCTTTAAAACAAAGTATATCCCATTTGAAAATAGGGAACGTGTTGCGGGCAGCACGTCATGGTCATTTTGGTCATTATCAAAATATGCTATCGCGGGCATTGTTTCATTTTCAACTTTCCCATTAACGATTATAACTGGTCTTGGATTCCTCTCGTTTGGTATCTCACTATTGAGTGCGGCTTTTATTGTTATTCGTGCTTTAGCTTACAATAACAGCGCTGCGGGTTGGCCATCAATTGTAACAATTATTTTATTTATTGGTGGTATACAGTTGCTAAGTTTGGGTGTTATTGGTCGTTATATCGCTGCTATCTTTTTAGAATCGAAACATCGACCAATTTATATTACCCGAGAAGAAAAATAATTAAAGGATTATCGACTATGAAAAGAGTGATCACATACGGCACCTTTGACATGTTACATTATGGGCATATCAATTTATTAAAACGTGCAAAAGAAATGGGTGATTATTTAATTGTTGCACTTTCAACTGATGAGTTTAATTGGCATTCAAAACAAAGAAAACTTATTTTTCATATGAAAAGCGCAAACAATTGTTGGAAGCCATTCGCTATGTTGATTTAGTTATTCCAGAGGAAGCGTGGGATCAAAAAACCTCGGATGTTAAGTTATACAAAGTAGATACGTTTGTTATGGGTGATGATTGGGCTGGTCAATTTGATTTTTTGCAAGATGAAACAGATGCAGAAGTTGTCTATTTAGCGCGCACGCCTGAAATATCAACAACCCAGATTAAAAAGGATTTAAATACAAAAGATTTGACGACTAATCATAAATCTAAAACAGATTAACTTTTTGTTGAAAAGGGCGAGAAGCCTTTTTTATTCGCACAAATACCCAGCTAATGCCGTAATAAACTGTTAGGCAGACAAATAAGGAGTTATGATGGGAACATTATCCGTATCAGCAGTTCTTGTAACGTATAATCGGTTAGAATTACTAAGCAAATCAATTCAAAAGGTTTTAAGTCAAGATGTTGATAGATTGAAACATCTAATTATTATTGACGGTGCAAGTACTGATGGCACACGTGAATATTTGGACAACTTATCAGATTCTCGCTTAATCATAGTGCATTTATCTGAAAATATAGGTGGTGCTGGTGGATTTAATTTAGGTATTCGAACATTTTTTGAACAAACAAACGACGATTTTGTATGGTTGATGGATGATGATTCAATGCCAACGGCTAATGCGTTAACAAATTTATTAGATATGTTTGATAATAATAAGTTGGCCGGTTGGGGTGCTAGTAAAGTGGTATGGACAGATGGAAACTGGGCTAAAATGAATATACCAGGTTTGCTAAATGGGAACAAGCGTAGAATATATCAGGGTGATGAAAAATGGCTACCCATTAAACATGCAACTTTTGTATCCACTATTTTTAAACGTGATCTAATTAAAAAATTGGGTTACCTCAAAAAGAATACTTCATTTGGGGCGATGATATTGAGTATACCGAACGTGCAGCACGTGCGATGTCTGGATACCTTGTTCGTCAATCAATCGTGATACATGCCAGTCAATTTAATTCAGAACCCGGTGATATTGTTGGTGAAGTAGTCGTAAGTCGATTACCACGATACTTATTTGAATATCGTAATCGTCTATTAACATCTCGACGTCGACATTCTAATTTAAAACTTATTAAAACATTAGGACACAGTGTGCTCGATTTGTTAAAAACATTATTTTTACCTGGTGTGCAATATCGTGGTCAAAAAATAAAACTGATTGTAAAGGGAACAATTAATGGATTTAAATTTGACCCTGATATTGAAAAATTGTGATGAGTCCAAAAAGTAAAGTGCTTGTTGCTGTTCAAAAGATTTGCTATAAACCAGGAAGCTATTTAATTTTTATAGTACACGACATAGAAGCGTCTTTTTTTGATATAATAAGAATATGAAAACAGGAATAGTAAAAATTTGGCAAAAAGAACGTGGCTATGGCTACATTACACCCGATGATGGTGGTGAAGATGTATTCGTGCATTTTAATGGTATTGATATGATAGGATTTAAATCACTTATTCAAGGCGAAAAAGTGAATTATGTGCTTGTTCAGGGGTTTAAAAATTATCAGGCGGCACAAGTGAGTCCGATTATGAAGAAAGCAGTTGATGCATAATGGCAGAGCGCGAGCATGTCATTGATTCAAAAATAATTTATAAAGGGCCAATTTTTAGTATTGAAACGCAATCGGTCAACTTATATAATGGGCATCAAGCTAAGCGTGATATTGTAAGGCATGTCCCAGCAATAGCAATCTTAGCATTTATCGATGCAGATCATATGATATTAGAAAAACAATATCGTGCGTCGATTGGTGATTTTATTTTAGAAATACCTGCTGGTAAACTTGACGAGCGCGATTTTGATCAACCTGAACATGCGGTTGAACGTGAACTTAATGAAGAGTTACGAATGACTGCTGGCGTTATTAAACGTGTAGTAGGTTTTTTTGAAACAGTTGGATTTTCCGATGCTTATATGCATGTTTACACTGCTCAAGATCTCCAATTGGTTAGTGAAAAGGAGCAGTTACCAAGAGATTTAGGCGAATCTTTAGATCTGGTAACAGTATCATTTAATGATATGCAAGTGTTATTTGAAACTGGTAAACTGACTGATCAAAAAACGATATTAGCATTCTTGTACTGGTCATATTTAAGAGGTTAAAATGTCTGAAGAACTATCACGAAGGGCAGCCAAAAAAGCTCAAAAAAAACGTGAAAAAGAACGTAATCAAGTTGAAAAAAATTATGCTAGAGAGCACCC
>AEMJ01000738.1 GCA_000166735.2 Leuconostoc inhae KCTC 3774
CTCACCACTTTGCACATCATGCAACATTTCGGGTAATAATTCTGGAGGATCTTGTAGATCAACATCCATCACAGCAACATATTGCCCAGTCGTTTGCTGAAGACCAGCATAAAGTCCAGCTTCCTTACCAAAGTTACGAGAA
>AEMJ01000737.1 GCA_000166735.2 Leuconostoc inhae KCTC 3774
GACAAACGCGCCTCAGTATAACGCATAGCAGCAGCACTGTCACCATCGACAGAACCAAAGTTACCATGGCCATCAACAAGCATATGTCGATATGAAAAAGGTTGAGCCATACGGACCATTGATTCATAAATTGCTGAATCACCATGCGGATGATACTTTCCCATGACATCGCCAACAATACGTGCAGATTTCTTATGTGGCTTATCAGGTGTATTTCCTTGCTCAATCATTGAGTATAAAATACGACGATGAACAGGTTTCATGCCATCGCGAACATCAGGCAATGCACGCGCCACAATAACAGACATAGCGTATGACAAAAACGATGTTTTCATTTGTTCTGACAAATTCGCATTATGAATGCGCGAATCATTTTGTTCAGACATTTTTTACTCCTTATAGCGTAATTTTGAAGTTATGTACTGCCAACTGGCAGTTTCGAGTGCTTTTTTGCAATACCAGCATCATGACCTATAGCACACTTTTTTAAATATCTAAGTTTTCTACGAACACAGCGTTTTCTTCAATGAATTCGCGACGTGGTGCGACATCATCACCCATTAACATATCAAAAATACTATCAGCTGCCTCCGCATCAGAAGGATCAACACGCAATAAGCGACGATTTATTGGATCCATTGTTGTATCAGCAAGCTGATCGAAATCCATCTCACCTAGTCCCTTATAACGTTGCACTTTCGGTTTAATATTTGATGGTAATTGCGTCAAGTAGGCTTCAAGTTCTTCATCAGTATCCAAGTACTCACGTGTCTTTGAATTACCTAATGCTACGCCATACAAAGGTGGTTGTGCAATGTAGATATATCCGGCATCAACTAATGGCCGCATATAACGATAAAAGAGTGTCAGCAATAATGTACGAATATGTGCACCATCGACATCGGCATCAGTCATGATAATAACTTTGTGATAATTCGCTTTTTCAACGTTAAAATCATCACCAAATCCCGTGCCCATTGCGGTAAACAATGATCGAATTTCTTCATTTCCTAATACTCTGTCTAATGTCGCCTTTTCAACGTTCAAAATTTTACCACGAATTGGTAAAATAGCTTGTGTGACACGATTGCGCCCCTGCTTAGCAGAGCCACCGGCAGAATCGCCCTCGACAATAAACAATTCTGAAATTGCTGGATCATTTGACGTGTTATCTGCCAATTTACCTGGTAAATTACCAATTTCCAGACCAGATTGCTTACGTGTCATTTCGCGTGCACGTTTAGCAGCTAAACGTGCTTTTTGCGCCAAAATTCCCTTGTCAACAATTTGTTTGGCAACTATTGGGTTTTCCATCATAAAGCGACTAAAGGTCTCTGAAAACATGCGATCTGTTGCCTGTCGCGCATCTGAGTTCCCTAATTTTGTTTTAGTTTGACCTTCAAACTGCGGATCCGGATGTTTGATTGATACAATCGCTGTCACCCCTTCACGCACATCTTCTCCGGTTAAACTTTCAGCATTGTCCTTTAATTGGCCATTTTTACGACCATAATCGTTAATCACACGTGTCAAGGCTGTTTTAAATCCTGTTTCGTGTGTCCCACCTTCATAGGTGTTGATGTTATTTGCAAATGTACGCAAACTATCCTTAATATCCGTTGTGTACTGTAATGCTGCCTCCACGACAATCCCATTTTCTTCACCTTCAACATAAACAGGTTCAGGAAAGATAACTGTCTTTTCAGAATTCAAGTATCCAACGTACTCTTTTATGCCACCTTCAAA
>AEMJ01000736.1 GCA_000166735.2 Leuconostoc inhae KCTC 3774
TAGCTATCCAAAATGATTTAGTAGCTTTGATTTGGACTATATTTGATGACACAGCTTGGTTAGATTATGTTGCGGGTATGCCTGGCGGCGCACAAAGGCAAGCTAATTTGCATGCTTTGTATGAATATGCACGCACTTATCAAAATAATACGAATGCTGGTCTGTTTCGATTTGTGCGCTATATTGAACAATTGCAAGAAAATGATGGTCAATTGGGTGAAGCACCACAAGAATCTGATGTACAAGCTAGTTCGTCTGATG
>AEMJ01000735.1 GCA_000166735.2 Leuconostoc inhae KCTC 3774
AAACACATTATTACCAAAAGATATTATCATTCAATCTGTTGATCAAGTAGCAAATGATTTTCACGCACGCTTTAATACGCATGCTAAACGCTATGTGTATCGGGTATCAACTCAGGATTTTACAGATCCATTTAAACGCTTTTATACTGGACATTTTCAGTGGCAACTAGACGTTGAACGTATTAAAATAGCATTACCTGATTTGTTGGGAGAACATGATTTTGCTAGTTTTGCAGCATCTGGCAATCAAACAATTACGACAATACGTACGATTACGCGTGCCGACCTTAAGGTGAATAACGACGAGCAAGAACTAGTTTTACTTTTGAAGGAAATGCCTTCCTGTATAATCAGATTAGAATTATGGTCGGTGTTTTGTTAGAGATTGGCAACGGCCGACGTGACGTGCACGATATTATCCGTCTAATAGCAGTTAAGGACAGGGAACAGGCACGATTCACTGCACCTGCTAGTGGCCTATATTTAGATGAAATTTATTATGACTAAGTTATCAAAATAAGCTAAGTGCTAGGTTTGAAAATCGTTTTTATTGAAAAATAATCAATACGTCATGCGTTCAATTTAAACGAATAATGTTAGTTTAAATTATTGACAAACTATCTTATTTTCGGTAAGATAGTAAATGGTATTGTTTACCTCACGATAAGCCCCGGAAACTTATTGTCATTGCGTGACAAGGAACGGTCACGCCTGTAAACAACTAATCAAAGGAGCGCAAACATGCGTACAACATTTTTAGCAAAACCAGGTGAAATAGAAAAGAAGTGGTATATTATTGATGCCAAAGACGTCGTTTTGGGACGTTTGTCAACAGTAGTAGCTTCAATTTTACGTGGAAAGAACAAGCCAACGTTTACACCAAACGTTGACATGGGTGACCATGTTATTATTATTAATGCAGGCGAAGTTAAGTTGACTGGTAAAAAAGCCACTGATAAGATTTATTACCATCACTCAAATCACCCAGGTGGTTTGAAGGCTCGCACTGCTGGAAACTATCGTGAATTCAACCCTGAAAAGTTGCTTGAATTGTCAATACACGGTATGTTGCCAAAGAACACTTTGGGTCGTAAGCAAGGCTTGAACTTGCACGTGTTTGCAGGATCAGAACATGGTCATGCAGCACAACAACCTGAAGCACTTGACATCAACACGTTGATTTAAGAAAGGAGAATCTAAATTATGGCTACAGCAGTACAATATGCCGGCACAGGCCGTCGTAAGAACTCAGTTGCTCGTGTGCGTTTGGTTCCAGGTAATGGCCAAATCACAATGAACGGCAAGTCAATCGAAGAATATATTCCTTTCGCTAACTTGCGTGAAGTTGTTTTGCAACCATTTAACACAACTGAAACATTGGGAAATTATGATGTATTAGTTAATGTTATTGGTGGTGGTTATTCTGGTCAAGCTGGTGCAACACGTCACGGTATCGCCCGTGCGTTGTTGACAGTTGATCCTGATTTTCGTGCAGCATTGAAGGCAGCAGGTTTGCTGACTCGTGACTCACGTATGAAGGAACGTAAGAAGCCAGGTTTGAAGAAGGCTCGTAAGGCTTCTCAATTCTCAAAGCGTTAATATTTTATCGCCAAGAAACTGGCCTAAACCCCGTCATGACGGGGTTTTTGTTTCCCTTTAAGTTGCTGTTATTATAATGATTAAAAACGTCTTAATCTCTAAAATGTCTGCTGACATAGAGGTTAAGACGTTTTTTTGTGGCATCATTTAATTTTATAATCAGATATAGGAATTTGTTTTCTTAAGTTCCGAAGAAATTGGTCGGCAAGTTATCAAGATGAAATAAGCACATTAAGCTAGCAATATCTTTTACTTTACAAGAACAAATGCTGATATAAACAGTGAAAACAAGGTAATGGATACAATCATATTTGTTGTTGAGAATGGCTCTGAAGCCTAGTGGCTAATAAAAACCCAATAACTGGAACAATAATAAACCAACCACTTGTTTGTGTTAATGATTGGCCAACTGAAACGTGTTCATTGAAAAAGGTCAGTAAAATAGTTGCTACGACAACACTACTAGCACCAATAACTTGGCGCATAGTTGTGATGAGTGCCGTGCCATGGCTAACTAAATTTTTTGGTAAAGCATTGTTAGCAGCCGTTACAGATGGCATCATAACAAACGCGTTGCCGCCTTCTAAAAGCATAGCCGCGACTAGTCCATAGAACCACGAAGTTGTTCCGGCAAGGGCGAGTAGGGAATAGCCCATGATCATCATCGACATACCAATATAAACTAACTTTTTCAATCCAATTTGATTTAACAAACGGCCTGCACGCGGATTGAGTTGACTGAGAAAAATTGCCGCTGGCACCATTAATAACCCTGACCACAGTGGGGATAAATAAAAAACACGTTGATAAAAAAGTGGCATCAATACGGTTGCAATGATTAAACCGGAGTAAGATATGCCGGTTAAGATTAAACCAGGCAAAAAGCCTTGATATTTAAAGACGGTTAGATTTAAAAACGGTTGAGATTGTTTTTGCTGACGTACAATAAAAACAAGCAGTAGGAGGATACTTATTATAAGAATAAAACATGATGTTAAATTAAATCCGGTGCTCGGCAGACTAGCAATAGTGTATAAAACACCACCAAAACCAACGAGTGTTATGGCTGATAACCAATCAAAGTTAGACTTGTTAATAGAATGTGTGTTTTTAATTAAGTGTTGGAAAGCAATAATTAAAATTAACAGGGTAAAGAAAAACAAAGCAAACAACGCGCGCCAAGACACCCATTGTAAAATAACACCAGAAATAATAGGCCCCACAGCTAGCGCTGATCCCATCACGAGTCCAACAACACCCATTGTGAGACCACGCTGTCCTTTTGTTGTGTTTTCCATGATGACACTTTGAAATGTTGGAAATAAAGCACCGACGGCCATGCCTTCAAGTAATCTGCCAACAATAATGCCTAAAAAATTTGGTGATAGCATAGCTATGGCAGTACCGATTAAGAAGATGGCGACAATACTATTTAATAGCGGCTTCAAATGTACATTGTCTAGTAGCCAAGGACTTAGTGGCATAACCAGTGTCATTGCCACCATAAAACCTGTCGTGAGCCATTGTACTGTTGTTGCACTCACATTAAAATTTCTCATTAAAATTGGGTAGGCTGTGGTCATTGTGGATTGACTAATTGACATAATAAATGAAATTGATAGCAGCATCAGGGAAAATGGTGTTAATTGGCGTATATTTTTAAACATAATGGCTTCCTTTTTGGTATTGTTTATAATAATTCTAAACTAGTTCATTAGATATTTCAACCTGATAGAGATTTGATAAAACAGAGCAAATAAAAATGATAGTATCTTTAATTTAGAACCATTCTTGATGAAAAACAAAATGTGATGTATTATAGAGTAAGAATAAATATTCGGAGGAATTAAAAATGGTAATCGAACCATCCAAAGCACAAGATGTATGGAAAGATATTGGTGAGCATGTTCAATTCACTGTTTTAAAATTAAAACGAACAAATCAAGTTGCAGTACAAGAAGCAATTCAGGAATTTGCTGATCGTTCTCAAGCTATTATTCGATCTTTGAGAATTCGTGATTCAAAAGTAGCTGGATCAGAATTAAAGGTATCTTTCGGATTCAGCAGCTCTGCTTGGGATTATTTATTTCCTAATCAACCAAAA
>AEMJ01000734.1 GCA_000166735.2 Leuconostoc inhae KCTC 3774
TCGAAAAATGGCGGCTACTAGTAATCATTTTAAGCAGTCATAATTGCTCAAAGCCATAATCTATCTAAGCTATTTATTTACAAATTAATTGAATTCACCGAAAAACATTTTTTCATGTTAACATTTTGAGATGTTCATAAATTATTTGTTGCTTTTATTCTAAGACATAACATTAATTATGCTTTAAACATCATACACAACAAAATTAAGGAGAC
>AEMJ01000733.1 GCA_000166735.2 Leuconostoc inhae KCTC 3774
GAATTTTTTTAAGTGGGGGGGAATCGACTCTGAATTCATACGTATACGCCTCTATTTATTATTATATTCTTGTTAACTTAGTTGTCAAATTTTCGATTAAATACTGTTTCCCATTGTGATAATATGGGTGTCATTTTAAAATCTTCTACGCGCTGGATACTCTTATCAGAATACGCCTGACGCACTTTTTCGTCAAGAAGAATGGGCACAATTGCTGTGTATAAAGCGGCCACATCATTAGCAGGTGTTAAAACACCGTAATCTCCTTCTGCCAACACTTCAGCTGATCCTGTGTTTCTCATGGCA
>AEMJ01000732.1 GCA_000166735.2 Leuconostoc inhae KCTC 3774
TTGAACTGGAATCTCTGCCCCAAACGATCCAATGTCATTGATAATTGACTGTTTTGCTCGCGTAACCGTAATAAATCTGATGACAACTGACCAGCATTTTTAGTTACTTCTTTTCTAGCCGTCACTTCTGTTTCCATCATGTCATACAATGTATCAATGCGTCGATCAATATAACCATTTTGTTCTGATACTTCTTTTAGTTTAAGCTCACCC
>AEMJ01000731.1 GCA_000166735.2 Leuconostoc inhae KCTC 3774
TTTTGCAACAGCCGCAGCAACGCCACTGGCCCCAAAACTTGTTGCTGCTTTTGCAGTTGAAAATTTATTTGTAACATTTTGAATAGTTGCATTTAATTGCGAAACAGTCGTCGACATGTCTGCCACTGCCTGCACAGTTGGATCCAATGTCTTAACTTTACC
The DNA here is from genome assembly GCA_000166735.2 of Leuconostoc inhae KCTC 3774. Classification (GTDB taxonomy): domain Bacteria; phylum Bacillota; class Bacilli; order Lactobacillales; family Lactobacillaceae; genus Leuconostoc; species Leuconostoc gasicomitatum. Next base: position 163 of record AEMJ01000731.1, read on the forward strand.
ATTGACATCATTTAGTAGCGTATTGGCATTGCCAAGAATTTCATTACTTGATCGCGCAATACTGTCG
>AEMJ01000730.1 GCA_000166735.2 Leuconostoc inhae KCTC 3774
GCTAGTCGGGAAAGCAGATAGCTTATCGGCCTTGTCAAACCACAATTTTACTTTTTCAGACATGTACTTATTGGCAATGGCTTCCATATGATGATCTGGATCAATCGCTACAAAGTCAGCCGCCAAAATGTCATGACCAACGTGATAGTATATATCAGCCGTCACATAAGCGTCAGCACCTGCGGCTTTCGCGATATGCCAAAATTTGCCACCATCACCACCAACTACTGCCACTTTTTTAATTGGTTGGTTCACATCATTGGCAATAATTCGAACTGTTTTAACGCCAAACACATCGCGTATTTTTTCAGCATATGCCTTCACGGTCATACTTTTAGTAA
>AEMJ01000729.1 GCA_000166735.2 Leuconostoc inhae KCTC 3774
GTTTAATAATGTCTCTGATATACTCAACCTAACAAAATTGCATCTTGTGCCAAACGGTTTCCTGGTTTAGCGTCCTTAACCAGATAATTATCAAGATCAGGAAGTGATAACGGCTTAATGATACCTGCGTTGGTAACAGGATTACTTGCCATACGCAAATCTTTTTTAGGCAATACTTCTTGAATAGCTTCTGATAAATGACCATTATTATCAAATAATTCTTCTGGTTTATATGATTTTAGCCAATCAACGAGATCTGGTATATATTCAGGATGGTTTTGATCAGCAGGGATTGGAATTTGGTGAGCACGAAACGAGTTTTCAATAGGTTGACCATCCCAAGTCTTGGGACCAGTCCAGCCCTTGGGTGAACGTAAGACAATCATTGGCCAAATT
>AEMJ01000728.1 GCA_000166735.2 Leuconostoc inhae KCTC 3774
GCAGCTTTTTTATGCAAGTGTTCAGTTTTATTTTATAATCTGCCGACAGTAATAATTCAAGCAAAACTAGCTATCATGGCCTTCTCCATTGAGTTGATAACTTGAACGGGTTTATGTGACTATATCAAGCTTTTCAAATGATTTTTATGAAAACATTTTTGCGATTTGTTGACCCACATCACTACCTAGCAAATCTACAAATCTCACTTGGATTTTAGAACCCAACACTTCTGAATCACTAATAGTGCTCCTAAACTCATTTTCAGTATATCTTGATGAATACGGATATATCAAAACAACTTTCTGAACTGCCTCAGCCTTATGGCAATACCTTGTATAATAGGTGTACATCTGATATAAGTCTGCTTGCG
>AEMJ01000727.1 GCA_000166735.2 Leuconostoc inhae KCTC 3774
TTTTGATTAACATCTCAGATTCATTTGATACAGTATAAAGTANGGGTTTTTTGGCCGTCACGATTAAAGGCATCAATGTCTTGACCCCCACGCAAAATATATTTGGTGAAATCAGTGATTTGTTGTGTTGAGCGGTAAGTTTGT
>AEMJ01000726.1 GCA_000166735.2 Leuconostoc inhae KCTC 3774
ATGTTGGGATCGATTGATACCGCGAGTTTGCCTGGCAAACTTGTGCCACCACGATGTAAAACGTCATGTAGAAGCCAATAAGAACTTTTGCAGTGACGCGTGCTAGTGTGCTTTTGAGTGTCATAATTTCCCCACTTTCATGATTATAATTTTACCACGAGCAAGCGCGTGGTGGAAATATTTACTGAAAAGTTAAGGCATATCTAGTAATATTATGATTAATTGATTTAACATTCATGCAAGCTGAAAGTGTTAATATAGAAGAGAATATAGAAAGCAATTGTGTGGAGAAGACGTATGGGTACATTACCGAATAAAAAAGATTACAAATGAACACGA
>AEMJ01000725.1 GCA_000166735.2 Leuconostoc inhae KCTC 3774
ACTATCGACATGGATTCTATTATTAATTCAAAAATTAAAATTAAATTGACAGGCTGGCATTTTAAATAACAAAACAGCCCAAGTAGTCAAACTTGAAATATTTTTGTGACGATATTTTGTCATCTAATAACGGTGC
>AEMJ01000724.1 GCA_000166735.2 Leuconostoc inhae KCTC 3774
GCTAATACAGCATGTATTTCTGTATTGCCGGTGATAATTTCACGGGTAATAGCTTCGTGATCTGTACCGAATAAGTGTTCAAAAGTATGTGAAAATGCACCATGGCCAATGTCATGCAATAACGCTGCCACTAAGGTCACTAAACGTTCGTCTTTTTGCCATAAGCCATCATTAGGTGTTTGAGACAGATAGTACTGTTCAAAGTGTTCAGTGATTCGTCTGGCAATCTCATAAGCGCCAACTGAATGACCAAATCGTGAATGTTCAGCACCGTGAAATACAGAACTAGTGATACCTAGCTGTTGGACCCGTCGAAGGCGTTGAAATTCACTTGTGTTAATTAAATCAAGAATGACGCGATCTTGAATATGGATAAAGTTGTGAATAGGATCACGGAGTTACTTTTTC
>AEMJ01000723.1 GCA_000166735.2 Leuconostoc inhae KCTC 3774
ATTTCAAATCAATTCATGTGCAATAACACAGTATCGTTGTTTTACATTTAGTTAGCGTGCCATCCACCATTCTAAAAATTTAATCAAGCCAAAGATAATAACCCCCGGAATCAATGCTGACACAATTGCCAACAACAATATAGGGATTGATAGATTCGGTGCATTTAATAAGTTGGCACCTAACATAACAACAAATACGAGTACTG
>AEMJ01000722.1 GCA_000166735.2 Leuconostoc inhae KCTC 3774
CCATTCAATGGTTGTGGTGCTGATGGCATTGTTAACAGTTTTATTTGTTGAATGGGCTAAGCACACGATGCCGATTTTTGTAACAAATTGGTGGGGCTATTGGCACATTTGATTGCAGGTATTATGTTACTTATATTAGCTAGTGTTAATAGCTTCATTTTACATGACATTTGGTTGAAATTTAAGAAAATGAGTCATCAGCGTGATCAATCGACTGGCGTAGATAAACAAGTAGTGACATCGAAAATCTATCGTTTATTTCTAAGATTATTAGGAATGATTAAACATAATTGGCAAGTAGCTGTTGTGGGATTTTTTATTTGGTTTAGGATTTTGATACGGCAACACAAATTGCAGTATTGGCAACATCAGCTACTGCAGCCAATGCAGGTGTACCTTGGTATGCAACCATGGCTTTCCGCTGTTATTTACCGCTGGTATGTGTTTAATGGACACAGTAGATGGATTTATGAGCACGACGTATAATTGGGTATTTCATCCCTTA
>AEMJ01000721.1 GCA_000166735.2 Leuconostoc inhae KCTC 3774
GTCTTATTTGCCTGTCTAAGCATTTTTAGACACAAAACGTATAAATAATCATTAACCAAGTTAAAATAGCTCTATCGGCTTATTAAGGGGCAATAATATTAGATAATAAGGGATATATCCATGAAAATCGTTCAAAAAGAACCCTACGTACAAAATTGACGTACGATGGGGTTCTTTTTGTTTTTTTTATGGGTTTAATAAA
>AEMJ01000720.1 GCA_000166735.2 Leuconostoc inhae KCTC 3774
CTACCTTTAGCACAACCAAAAACGCGTATAAAGTACAAGGCAGCGCGCTGGACACGAAAAGAGCGATTAATGGTTGCTTTTGTTTCAGCTGTCATTATGATATTGATGGTGGGTGTTGTTTTTTCCAGTATGCAGACGAATGCAGCCCGTTCAAATGCAGCAAACATGCAAACGGAAACTGAGACTACAAGAGAAACTAATAACGCTTTGCGTAGCGATATTCAAAACAAAACAAGTAAGCAAAATTTAGATGAGGTTGCTAAGAAATATAATATGACGTTATCCGATAGTAACGTCAGAAATATTAACCAATAATTATGAAAAATACTATGAGACGGATACCAAATAAAAAAGTTACTAAAAACGCCAAAGTGTTTGGTGGTGTATTACTGGGCGCAATTGTGCTGGTAACTTTAGGGCTTGGTATACGTCTTTTTGTTATAGCGAGTGGTTCGGTTGATGGACATAACTTAAATGATGCAACACGTCGTGCATTTATGGCGAACCAGGTAGTACCAGCAAGCCGTGGCAAAATTTATGATGCTAATGGTCAAGTACTAGCAGAAAACACAACAGTTTATGATATGTATGCTGTACTTGATAAAAAAGTAGCACGTGTTAAAGATACGAAAACTGGTCAATATGTTGATGGTTCTGGTCATGTAGTAGATAAAGAAACTACTGCAGAAAAGCTTAGTAAAATTATTGACATGGATCAAAAAGATATATTAAGTCGATTAGAAAAAAATGTTTATCAAGTTGAGTTTATCTCTACAAAAGTTCAAGCAAGTAAAAATTTAAATATTGATCAGTATAAAAAAATTCGGGCTCTTAAATTACCAGGTATAAATTTCATATCACGACCATCGCGTATATATCCTAATGGCAATATGGCGTCACATTTAATTGGTGCCATGAGTACTAATGACAATAAAAAGAGTGGTCAATCTCAACAAGTTGGGTTTATGGGCATAGAAGCTGCTGAAAATACCTTACTTGCCGGAAAAAATGGCATTAAAAATATGATGGCCAAGTGGAAAATGTGCAGGATAGTAGGACAGTAAAACCGGGAAATGATGTTTACCTTACGTTAGATAGTTCACTTCAAAATACACTTGAAACACGTATGGATGACTTACTTAAATCGACGAAGGCAAAAGCGACAGTTGGTGTTTTGATGGAAGCTAAAACTGGTCGAATCGTTGCAGCAACGCAACGTCCAAATTTCAATCCCAATGGTAAAACAATTAATCCGGACCTATGGGCTAATTTATTGGACCAAGCCCCTTTTGAGCCTGGATCAACGATGAAAGGTGTTACGCTAGCTGCAGCCATTGATTCAGGAAAATGGCGACCTAATGCCACCTACCCATCTGGGACACTCTTAATTGATGGCAAAAAAGTTGTTGATGCATTTGGGCAAGATCAAGGTACGCTCACTTATCGAGAAGGATTTTGGCGTTCTTCCAACGTTGCATTTGCACGCACTGAACAGCAACTTGGTGCCGCAACTTGGCTTAAGTATCTTGAAAAATTTCGGTTTCTACAATCGACTAAATCAGGTTTAAATGGTGAAGACGCTGGGATTATTTCTTATGCTTATCCTATTGATCAGGCCAATACGGCCTATGGCCAAGGAATTAGTGTGACACCATTACAAATGATTCAAGCCTACTCAGCTATTGCAAATGATGGAAAAGAAGTTAAACCATACTTTGTGGATAAAGTGGTTAATCCTGCAACAGGGGCAGTGCTGCAACAAGGAAAAACAGATACTGTCGCACACCCTATTAAAGCCAGCACAGCACAACAGGTTCGTAAGTACATGATTGATGTTGTTAATCAGGAGACTGGTACTGCAAAGGAATTTGATTTGCGAAAGTTTGGTTATCAAATTGCAGCTAAAACTGGAACAGCACAAATATCTGAAAATGGCCAGTATTTACAAGGATTAAGCAATGCCATTCATTCTGTTATGGTTTTGGCACCAGAAAAAATCCAAAGTATATTTTCTATATGGCTGTAAAGCAACCTAAGATATTCCCTGATCCAACAATTCAAATAACAATGAATAAGGTATTTCAACCCTTGATGCTTCAGGCTTTAAATAATAGTGATAGTGCTGTAAAATCAAAGACAACGAAACAGACAGTACCTAATGTTGTCGGTCGGTCAATTGCTAAAGCCACGCAAACATTGACTGATGCAGGTTTTAGAACAGCTGTTGTGGGTAATAGTGGCCAAATTGAGAGCCAGTCATTACGACCAGAACAAAAATCATTAACAAATCAACTGGTGATTTTGCATGCAAAAGGTAATACATATTTGCCAGATATGACGGGCTGGAGTTTGACGGATGCACAGTCATTTGCTCGAGAAGTAGGGTTTAAACTCACTTGGTCAGGATCTGGTTATATTGTGGGCCAAACAGTGGCTAAAAATCAGTTAGTTGTGGATACTAGTCAAGTTGCTGTTAGGTTAAAAGAAAGAAGTAAGGAAAGAATATGTCTGAAAATTTATGGGCGTTGGCCCGTGCACTAATCGTAACAGTGATATTTATGCCATTTCTGATTAAGTTTTTAAAACAATCAAAAGAGCAGGCAGTTATTCGAAAGCTTGGGCCAGACCATCAAGCAAAGTCTGGTACACCTAGCATGGGTGGTGTGCTTTTTGTTGCCGCTGCATGTATTAGTTCACTTATAGGTGGCGGGCTTCATAATGGGTGGCATGGTGTCATGACTATGGTGATTCCGGTAGTTGCATTTTTGGCTTATGCAACTATTGGTGGTATCGATGATACATTAAAATTAATTAACCATGCTGACGATGGTTTTGCTTTTAAGCCAAAGCTAATAGCTCAAACGATTAGTGCAGCAGTTATCATGTTAATTATGTGGCTTATGGGCGTTCCTTTCACATTGTATGTGCCATTGCTTGGAACATTCAATTTAGGCATTTTCTACTTTGTATTTCTTTGGTTTTGGCTTGTTGGCTGGTCAAATGCAACTAATCTTACTGACGGCTTAGATGGTTTATTGGCAGGTATAAGTATTATTGTTTATGCCGCTTATAGTATTATTGCTATGAACATGCATAATCAAATATTAGTTATTTTCAATTTTTCAGTGATTGGTTCCTTGATTGGCTTTTTGATTTTCAATAAACCTACAGCTAAGATCTTCATGGGTGATACTGGTTCGCTTGCTTTAGGAGCTGGTTTAGCCATTGAATCTATTTTGCTCGGTATGCCATTTTCTTTGGTTTGGTTTGGTTTGGTGTTTGTTATCGAAACACTATCAGTTATTATTCAAACAATTGGTTATCATTTCTGGCATAAGCGTATCTTTCCAATGGCACCAATTCACCATTCGTTTGAAAAATTTGGCTGGAGTGAATGGCAAATCGATACCTTGTTTTGGATTTTATCTGTCATTTTAGCAGTTGCTGGTATCTTTTACATGAATTAAAAGCGAGTATACTCGCGTACATAAAATTTTAGAAATCAGGTTATGATGAAAATACAAGATTTTAACAATAAAAAAGTGATGGTATTTGGTTGGGCACGTTCAGGAAAAGCAGCAGCGCAACGTTTGCTTGAACTAGGGGCGCAAGTCACTGTTGTTAATGGTGGCGAATTCGAAGATGACATGGTATATCGACAATTGTTAGCAGCAGGTGTCCAGTTTATTAACCATGATGATGCGGTGTCATTAAATACTTCTTTTGATTATTTAATTAAAAATCCAGGCATTAACTATGAAACAGCCTTGGTTAAACAAGCAAAAAAGCTAAAGATTCCTATTTTGACGGAGGTAGCAGTTGCTTTGAGCTCGTTTGAAGGCCGTTTAATTGCTGTTACGGGTTCAAATGGCAAAACAACAACAACGTCATTAATTCGAGATATGCTTAAAAGTGATGGTCAAAAAGTAACGACTGCTGGGAATATAGGTATTCCAGTCTGCGAGGTTATCAAAGACTTGACAGCAGATGATACACTTTTATTAGAATTATCAAGCTTTCAATTAATGGGCACGCCAGATATACGGCCAGATATTGCATTAATTACGAATATTTTTGCCAATCATTTAGATTATCATGGGACACGTGAAAATTACGTGGCGGCCAAGTTTCAGCTAACAAAAAATCAAACAAGTAATCAATTACTAGTCTTAAATGCAGATGGGCAAGATACAGATGAGTTTATCAAAAAAACACATGCAAAAGTTGTTGCGTTTTCTCGTATCAAAAATGATTATACTGTACGTACAGATAACGTTGATTTAATTATTTCGGATAATCATTTGATGCCGCTCAGTGGTATTAAATTGGTTGGGCCACATAATCTTGAAAATATTGTGGCTGCAGTGACAGTTGCAAAATTAGCAGGTGTGCATGATACGGCGATACGACATGTACTTGAAACATTTGGTGGTGTAGAACATCGATTACAACATGTTTTAACGGATAATGGTGTGGTTTTTTACAATGATTCAAAAGCGACAGATATTGAAGCGACACAAACAGCGTTAAATAGTTTTCACCAACCAACGATATGGTTAGCCGGGGGATTAGATCGTGGGGATGACTTGATGAGATTATTACCAAATTTATCACATGTGAAGGCTGTTATTGCCTTTGGTGAGACGCAGCAAAAAATTGTCGCTGTTGCACGTGCTGCTAATAAACCAGTTATTACTGTGGATGACGTTGAACAAGCTGTACCAGTTGCCGTGAAACTTGCCGTAACTGGAGATGTCGTGTTACTGTCACCAGCAGCAGCTAGCTGGGATCAATATAAAAGTTTTGAGGAGCGCGGTGAACGTTATGTTACTGAGTTAAAGAAAGTGTTGGGGCTATAATATGCGTGTAATTTTATCGGGTGGTGGCACAGGCGGCCATATTTATCCAGCTTTAGCATTGGCTGAAGTGATTAAGCAACATGAACCAGACTCAGAATTTTTATATGTTGGTTCGGAACGCGGAGTGGAATCTAATATTGTACCAGCAACTGGTATGGCTTTTGATAAGCTATCTGTCCAAGGATTTAAGCGGTCATTATCATTAGATAATGTTAAAACAGTTAATTTATTTTTGAGAGCAGTCAAGCAATCTAAAAAGATTATTAAAGATTTTAAGCCAGACGTTGTTGTTGGTACAGGTGGTTATGTCGCCGGGGCAGTAGTATATGCTGCGCAACGTATGCATATTCCAACTGTGATTCATGAACAAAATTCTGTTGCTGGTGTAACAAATAAATTTTTGGCGCGTGGTGCAAGCAAAATTGGTGTTGCTTTTGATGTTGCTAAACAACAATTTCCAGCAGGAAAAGTGACACTTGTTGGTAACCCTCGTGCGCAGCAAGTTGCACACATTGTATCAACGTTTTCTTGGCAAACTTTGGGCTTGCGAGATGACAAATCAACGCTTTTAATTTTTGGTGGCTCACAAGGCGCACCAGCTATCAATTCAGCAGTTATTGAAGCTATGAATACTTTTAATTTAAGAAATTATCAAGTTGTCGTAGTGACAGGGCCTAAGCGATATGACAATGTGTTATCACAACTAAATAGTCAGGGTATTGCTGTCGCTGATAATGTTCGCATTCTGCCATATATTGATAATATGCCAGAAGTGCTAGCAAAAACCAATGCGATTGTATCCAGAGCTGGGGCAACGTCAATTGCTGAAATCACAGCATTAGGCATTCCATCGATTTTAGTGCCAAGCCTTCATGTTACTGGCAATCATCAAACGAAAAATGCACAAAGCTTGGTCGATGATGGTGCTGCACTAGTAATAGCAGAAACAGATTTAAATGGAGAAACACTAATAACAGCTGTTGATTCATTATTGTTGAATGATAAAGCCAGCGAAAATATGGCGGCACAAGTTGCAAAAGTGGGAATACCTGATGCAGGTGATAGATTGTATAACTTAATACAAGATGCCATTTTAGAAAAGAAAGATTAAAATAGTGCATGTTTTAAAAGACAAAAAGATACTGAAAACAAAACGACCGCGACAACTTTGGATAAGCTTAGCGGCTTTTGTGGTGTTTATAGTCGGTATCGTGCTCCTATTACAGCCATGGCGAACAATTAAAACAGTTAATATCAATACCATGATGATACCAACTGATAAAATTGCAACGTATGCAAATATCAATCAGAAAACACCATACTGGCGTATAGTGGGCCAGACAAAGTTTATTGCACAACATATCGTTAGACAAGATGATCAAATTGATTCAGCTCAGGTCACATTACAGGGGAATAATGTTAACATTGACATTGTTGAGAAAGTAACTGCAGGTTATGTTGAACAAGGGCATAATTGGTATATTATTAATCGTGAGGGAATGTTTAAAAAGGTTCAAACCCCTGAAGGCAATGCACCTGTATATGCCAACTTTAAAACAAACAAAGATGTTAAAAAACTAGCTAAAGCGTTTGTATCATTAGAATTAACGTTACGTCAAAATATTAGTCAGATCATTTTTTCGCCTAATAAAGATAATGCTAACCGGCTCATAATTATTATGAATGATGGGAATACTGTTTATGCAACGTTAGATACATTTGGTAAAAAAATTAATTATTATCCTGGAATTGCTGCACAAATGCCTGTTAAGGGTATTGTTGATTTGCAATTTGGTGCCTATTCATATGCTTATGGCACCTCACAGGCAAATACAACGAATAAAAAAAGCGACCATAAAGACAAACAAAAGTGAGAATTTGTGGCGTAATAGCTATAACTTATGATATTATTATAGTTAGGTATATTTTATTAAAAAATAATTTTGTAAAGGGGCACGACGCATGAATAATTCAGGCGTGACGGTGGGTTTAGACATTGGTACCACATCCATCAAAGTAGTCATTGCGCAAACAACTGGTAATCAATTCAACGTGATTGGTGCAGGAAATGCACCTTCGCGAGGTTTACGTAAGGGCGTGATCGTGGACATTGATGCAACTGCCAGTGCGATCCGCGAAGCGATTGAACAAGCACAAGAAAAAGCGAATTTTCAAATTAATGAAGTAATTGTAGGAATTCCTGCAAATCAAATTGAAATGGTTCATGTCGAAGGCCTCGTTTCGATTGCTAATCAAAATAAACGTATTACTTACGCTGATGTACAAAATGTGGCAAAGCAGGCTTTATCGCATAATGTATCGTCAGATCATGATGTTATTGATTTAATTGCTGAGGAATTTATTGTAGATGGTTTTGATGGTATAAAAGATCCGCATGAAATGATTGGTGTGCGACTTGAATTACACGGAACAGCCTTTGTTGGACCAAGCAAGATTTTAGATAATACACGTATGGCAATTCAAAAAGCAGGTTTGAAGCTACATGAATTTGTTTTTGGCACCATTGGCCATTGGCACTAGCATTTTAAATGATGGTGAACAGGACTTTGGAACTGTGTTAATAGATCTCGGTGGTGGACAAACCACGACATCCGTTATACATGATCGTAAGTTGAAGTTTAATCATGTAGACCTCGAAGGTGGGGATAATGTTACTAAAGATATTTCAACAGTTCTAGGTATATCTTATACACATGCTGAAAAAATCAAACGTGATTTTGGATATGCCGATCCAACTCAAGCAAGTTCTGACAAAGAATTTTCTGTTGAAGTTGTTGGAGATAATACGCCTCAATTAGTTAATGAACACTATCTTTCAGAAATTATTGCCGCAAGGTTAGAACAAATATATATGCGTGCATTTGATCCGCTGAGCACGGTTAACGGTTTGAACATGCCAGGTGGGATTGTTTTAACTGGTGGGAATGCAGCTTTGCCACGCATGGTTGACTATGCTAAAACTATTTTGGGTGACAATGTACGACTTTTTATCCCTGATCAAATTGGATTGCGTCATCCTTCTTATACACGCGCAATGGCGTATGCGATGTTTGCCTCGCGTGAAAGTATGACACAACAGGTCATTAAACAAGTTATTATGTCACATCGTGAAGATACTGATAGTATGCAATCTATACCATCAGTATCCAAACAATCACATGAATACGTAGAAACATCTGAGTCAACCGATCAGCCGTTATACAATTATGATGGCAAGCAAGATGACCAACCACGGCAAAGTATTTTTAGCCGTTTAATACAAACAATTAAGAATTTATTTCGAGAAGATTAGTATAATTAAGGAGACAACTTATGGATTTTTCAATTGATGACGCCCAGGAAACAGGTGCAATCATTAAAGTTATCGGTGTTGGTGGTGGTGGATCAAACGCTGTCAATCATATGATCGAAGAAGGTGTTAGTGGCGTTGAGTTTATCGTTGCTAACACTGATGTACAAGCCTTGGATAAATCTAAGGCTGATATTAAAATTCAAATTGGACCAAAATTAACAGGTGGTTTAGGTGCTGGTTCAAATCCTGAACGTGGAACTAAAGCTGCCGAAGAATCATCTGAAGATATTGCTTCAGCAATTTCAGGTGCAGATATGATTGTTATCACGGCTGGTATGGGTGGTGGAACTGGAAACGGTGCAGCACCAGTTGTCGCGCGTATAGCTAAAGAGCAAGGCGCTTTAACTGTTGCTGTGGTGACACGCCCATTCAAGTGGGAAGGGCCAAAACGTGGTCGTTTCGCTGCTGAAGGATTACAAGCGTTGTCCGAATCAGTTGATTCATTGATTGTGATTACTAACGAACGTTTAAAAGATCGTATTGATTTACGTACACCACTGTCAGAGGCCTTTAAAGTTGTTGATGAAGTTGTGGCTCAAGGTGTTCGAGGTATCTCAGAACTAATTACAAATCCAGGCTTCATTAATCTTGATTTTGCTGATGTGAAAACTGTTATGCAAGATGCCGGACCTGCATTAATGGGTGTTGGCCAAGCTAGCGGCGAAACACGTGCCGCTGATGCAACGAAGCAGGCTATTTCCTCACCATTGCTTGAAGTAGACATGTCAGGTGCTGAAGATGTTTTGCTAAATATTACTGGTGGATTGGATATGTCATTGTTTGAAGCACAAACAGCCTCAGAAGTGATTGCTCAAGAAGCAGGACGTGAGGTCAATGTTATTTTCGGTACCTCTATTGATGAAAATCTAGGTGATTCAATTCGTGTGACAGTAATTGCAACTGGTCTTCAGAATGTCACAGTAGATTCTGCAGCAAAAAAAGCTGCTGCACCAAAAGCAAACGCTGCTAAAGTATTTGGTACGACAAGTAACAATGTAACACCAGCAACACCAAACACATCAATATTTGAAAAACCAGCAACTGAGCCTGTTAAATCAACGACACCAGCGCCACAAAATGATCCATTTGCTGATTGGAATATTAGTGGTGCTTCAAAAGATGCGTTTGCTGATGATGAACGGTTTGATGGTGTACAAAAACAAGCCTTTGATGTGTTTAACACACCGACATCCAATGAAACACCAGTAGATTTTTCAAACAATGACGATGATACTGAACAACCACCATTCTTTAAAAAGCGTTAATAAAAAACGTGAGTTGTGTATATTTTGATTGTGTTATATAACGATGAGATACAATCATTGTCGTGTACATGGTGAGCTGCAACCTGCGTGTTTAAGGAGAAATT
>AEMJ01000719.1 GCA_000166735.2 Leuconostoc inhae KCTC 3774
TTGAAGCTTATTATATCGCACAAGCAGCGCTGGACTATACAATGATTTTACGTCCTGAGAAAATTATTTTGGGTGGCGGTGTGCCACATCGAGATATTTTGTTCCCGTTAATTCGTGAAAGCTTTTCCGAGCAGATGAGTGATTATCTTGAAGTGCCTGATTTAGAGGATTATATTGTTCCTGTAGCAAATGGTGATAACGCTGGTATTTTGGGTTGCTTCTATTTGGCTAAAACATTAC
>AEMJ01000718.1 GCA_000166735.2 Leuconostoc inhae KCTC 3774
TCAGCCCTTAGTCCAGCTACTCTTGCCGGCATGTTGTTTTGAACAGTGCCAACAATTGGTTCATTTAACGTCACTTCTGGTAAGGCAAATGCTAACCCGGAAAAAAACAACCAGTGCTAAAATAAAATTCATTGCTGGCCCAGCAATATTAATTAATGCGCGTTTATAAACTTTGGCACTTTGAATCCACGAATCACGAGGTGCAATTTGAATTTCTGTCCCATTGATTTCAACAATAGTCGCGTCGTGGTGAACATCTAATGTTTTTGATACGTCGTCACCATTTAGAAAACCAGTTAAAATTAAAGCATCGCTTAAAT
>AEMJ01000717.1 GCA_000166735.2 Leuconostoc inhae KCTC 3774
CCGAGTTAGGTGAATCAGTCCTAACAGGCGTTGCAAAAATTGAAGGTGAAAAAGTAGCCCTTGGTATTATGGATTCATACTTTATGATGGGATCGCTTGGTTCAATGACTGGGGAAAAAATTACACGTCTTTTTGAATATGCTACTGAAAATTTTTTGCCTGTTGTATTATTCACCGCATCTGGTGGTGCACGCATGCAAGAAGGTATCAACTCACTTATGCAAATGGCCAAAGTTTCTGCAGTTGTTGCAGCACATCAAGAGGCTGGGTTGTTATATCTTGTTGTCCTAACTGATCCCACGACAGGTGGTGTCACAGCAAGCTTTGCCATGCAAGGCGACATTACTTTAGCTGAGCCGCATGCATTAATTGGTTTTGCTGGTGCTCGTGTAATTGAATCAACTATTCATGAAAAATTGCCTAAAGATTTTCAACGTGCAGAAACGTTGATGACAAATGGTTTTGTAGATCAGATTGTGCCGCGTTCAGAACTGAACCAAGTAATTGCAAAAATAGTGAAATTGCATCATGTGACGGAGGTTTAACATGGTAAATATTGGATTGAATCTCTTTAAACATGAATTAACGCCTGCAGAAGTCGTTAAAAAATCTCGAGAAGATCGCTTCTTAGCACGCGAAATAATTGATGGCATATTTACAGATTTCGTGGAATTACATGGTGATCGTTTAAGCGGCGATGATATGTCCGTAATAGGTGGCATTGCAGCATTGAATGGCACACCCGTGACGGTGATTGCAATTGATAAGGGCATTGATATTCATGATAAATTAAGTAAACGTAATGGTTCACCAGAACCATGGGGTTATCGAAAAGCACAACGTTTAATGCAACAGGCGAATAAGTTTCATCGGCCAATTATCACGTTTATTAATACACCGGGTGCTTTTCCAGGCAAGACGGCAGAAGCACAAGGACAAGGTGAAGCCATTGCCACATCTATTTTAGAATCTATGAAGCTTACTGTACCAATGATTGCTATTATATATGGTGAAGGTGGTTCAGGGGGAGCTTTAGCCTTAGCAACAAGTGATCAAGTATGGATGTTTCAAAATGCCACCTATTCAATTTTGTCTCCAGAAGGGTTTGCTTCCATTTTATGGAAAGATAGTAAACGCGCTGATGAGGCGGCAGCTGTTATGGGATTGACACCAAAGGATTTATTAGCAAAAAAAGTCATTGAATATGTCATTCCGGAGTCACGCAGCCATACCCGTGTATTTAATTTAATGCGCAAACGGTTAGATGATGAATTTAAGCAGTTGAATGCTTTATCACCTCAAGATTTGGTTAAACAAAGGCGTGCACGTTTCAGAGCATTTTAATATGTTATAATAAGTTATTGACATTTGTCGGTAACTTTTTATTTAAATGACTTAATAAAAAGTGGTTGTACGATAAGATTCACATTTTGGGGTCGTTTTTGGAATTCGACAGGTTGCTTAGGGCATGGACTGCGTTTCGCCATCCGGGCGTTAAAACGGGCAGACATTTTAACTGCAAAAAACGAAAACTCTTTCGCAATCGCTGCTTAAAAAACAGTGAAGCGTAACTTAGTCTTGGTTGCTGACATCTGAGATTAGGTCATAAAAGGTCAGATCGCAAATATGCTTACATCTGGAACATGTTTGTCAAAATAATCAGGTTAGTGGTGTGTAGTGGCCTTGTGTTGTGGCGTAACATATCATGAAATTTAAATGACAATACTATAAGCGTAGAAGTTTATGTACCGGGTGGTTTGGACAGGGGTTCGACTCCCCTCGGCTCCACTAAGCATTTCATGGCGTTGCATAAGGTTGCAAAAACCTTGATGTAGCGCCTTTTATTATAAAAAGTATTTCATTACATTGCACGGTATTTCAAGCGAAATAACACAAAAATAACACAAAAAATAATGATGATTGAGCGACAGGACGGCATTCAAGCCGTTTTTTGTTTGAGCAAATAACACATAAATAAAAATGTGGTACATATTTCAATAATATACACTTAATGATGTATATATACATAGTTCTCCAGTGTGGAAAACAAGTTTCGACAGATATGTCGAATATTCCTCACATGTGCGGAAAGCAGTTCGCAACTATCTGCGAAAGAGAGATTTAGGGGTGTACTTCTGGTACATAGCTCTACAAGTGTACTTTCAGGTGTTGTATGCTGATGCACCAAATCAGTGCGTCAGATAGAGTGCCCTGAATTGGGGCGTGCTTGCACAGAAAATAATTTAATTGTATGATAAATATATAATGACCCGAAAGGATAAATCACTTTGTCAAAAGATCTGATTGTTAATGGTGCATATATATATTCTCATGATAATAGAAAACAACTTTTTGAGTTTAAAAAACTGTTAGTGCAAAGTAAAGTATTTGATAGCGCGATCATTAGCCTACACACAGTTCAACGAGCGGGGTATAGGCGGTTAACAGTAAATACTAAAACAAAAAATATTATTATGCACTAATAACTGTGAAAACCAATAATATATCTGTAGATCACATGGTTGACATCAATGCTCAAGCAGAAAAATTATTTAAAGAAGACAGTAACTATGGATTAAAAGATAGGGGTGGCTTGGAACAAATTTTAGCCTTGAGTGATCAATACACTTTTGGAAGAGAGTATCATCCAACGATAATTGATAAAGCAACGTATTTGTGGTATACAATAGCTACCAAACAATTATTTCATAACGGAAATAAAAGAACAGCCATGTTAACTGGATTACAATTTCTTGCTATAAATTTCATCAGTCTTAATATCCATACTTCTAAAGAACTGTATGATATAACTGTGAAAATCGCAGAAAAAAGAATGAGTGAATCAGAATTGAAACAGTTTATACTTAATAATTCCTCTCTTCATTTAGAAAACATGAAAAAGTTCAATGAAATATACGAAATATTTGAATGGATAGACCTTTGAAAAATAAATTTGTATTATATATGTGTATTATATATGTGTATGTTATAATAATATAGACTTATTAAACATTAGGAGGCAAATATATGTTTACACTAAATAACCAACCGAAAAGCTCAAAAATTAACTTTTCTAAAACAGTAGACCTAAATGAAAAAGAGATTGAATTAAAAAGTGATCACTTTTATGAAAATATTAACGAACAGATTTTTAAAGATAAGAAGGTAAAGCAAGCCTTATTTATGCTTTCCAAAGTTTAATTTAAATATGCACAAGAAAAGCCCCCGTTTAGTCGGAGGCTTTTTTATTTTGCTCTTTTAAATTATTAACTAGTTTTGTGAAGCCGTCAATTGTGTTTTGATAGTCATCATCGTCATCAATGGAATTGTTAATCATAAAAGTTAGCGCATTCAAAATGGTTGATATTTCTGTAGTTTCTTCTGAATTGAAGTCATATTTATCGTATAGATCCATTACTAGCTCTATCGCCTTGGCTACTGTCAGCGGTTGCATAGGGTTTAGGTCTGTGTTCTGTAACCTGTCAAGTTGTGTTTGTAGAACTATTCCATGATCGCGTTTCATACGTTGGATACTATCTTTGCTTCTCTTACGCATTTCATCAATTCCCATCAAATATGAGACAGGAACATCAAAATAATCAGCTAGTTTTTCCCAAGTTGCTAATTTTGGAATGCTTAGACTAGATTCATAGCGTTGGACAGCTTGTTTGGTCATTCCTAAAAAGTCAGCAATATCTTTTTGAGTTTTTTTCTTTTTCAATCGCTCAGACTTCAAGCGAGATGCCCATATTTCATTCATGATTTACTACCTTTTAGACTTGATTTATATATGTATTATACAATTTTTGAGACAATAAGACAATTAATAGTTGACAGACAATTAGCAATTGTCTATAATTAGTGACATAAAGACAATTACTAATTGTCAAAAAGGAGAAAACATGAAGTATATTAATCAGAAATTTACGGAAGACCTACTTGTCAGCAAAGCTAAAAAGCGAATAACAATAAAACAGCTAGCTGTTATTACGGGTGTGAATCGTTCTACATTGTCTGACATCATTAAAGGAAAAACGGTCATTGTACAGGAGCGCACGTTTGACAAGTTGAATGATTGGTTGCTAAAGGAGGAAGAGAAATGATTATGTGGCTGTCGGAAGTATTTATATTATTAGCGATAATTTTTATGGCGTTCAGTGTTGGTGTTGCCTTTGGGCAAGACGATGAAAAAAGAAAGAGGACATTTAAATGAATGAGACACAAAAAAAGCCCATGAACACGAGTTTGACGGCAAATGTTCAAGAGGCGAATAAAGAATTTATCAAGTCTGATTGTATCATAAAAAGTCATGATTTGATAGAGCAGGGGTTTAAAGTATATCTGCTGGCACAGGGAACAAATGCTCCGTATAAAGGCAGTAACGGGCATTTAGATGCCACTTCTGATGTTAAGGTACTTTTACTTTTTACTGATATGTTCTTGAAATATGGTGCTAATAGCAACATAGGCATCTCACTGAAAGATACAAATTTAGTTGTCTTGGATATTGACAGGCACACACCTCATAAGAATGGGTTGCGTTCATTAAAGCAAGCGGGCATCAATGCCAACTTTGATAGTGAGATGTTTGAAACAACGCCAAGACAAGGAATACGTGTATTTTACCGCGTGCCTGACGGTTGACATTAAGACATTCAAACATGATCTAATGGACGGTGTGGAGCTAATTACAGATAAAATCACTGTTACGCCAAGTGTTAAAAGTTTAGATGGTGGCTCAATCGGTTATCAGCATTTCGGTAGCAATTTCTCTGATGCAAATATCATGGCACAATGGTTAATTGATCTAGCAACGAGCATATCTACTAATGGGCATGGAAAGCAGTATAGGCAAGCACGGTACACAGTTCAGGAACGTTGGGAAATGATGATTAACGGCTTCACTGAGGGACAAAGGAATATGCAAGCTGTGTCATTGTCTGGTTACTTATTACGTATTGAAGTTGATCCAAATATTGCTTATCAAATCATACAAAAAATAAACAGTGAAAGTGATATGCTATTGCCAGATAAAGAAATTAATGCTTTATTTAGATCAGTTTATAACAAAGAACGACAGCGGGCTAAAAGGGGGATTGCATGACAGAGACATTTGAAAAAATAGAACATAGCCCATCTTGGCAGAAAAAATTTGTTAGAACTAAATCAGGTAGCATCAAAGAAAATGTTTTAAATAATGTCACGCTAATATTTAATAATGACCCATTGTTTGTCAGTAAGTTTCATTTTAATGAGTTCACACGAGACAATGAGATAATTGACAAGATGATCATAGCAGGTGGAACTATAAAAGCAGGAATTATTGAAGATGTAGCAGACGATTTTATTGTTGAGTATATACAACGTAAATACGATTTCACAGTAAGACCAGAACTAGTATATCGAGCTTTCAGTATGGTATGTCGTTTGAACCCTTATAATCCTGCCACTGGTTATTTTGATGAGGCCAAAAGTGAGTGGGACAGTGTGAAAAGAGTTGACACATTTTTACCGGAATTTTTAGGCGCGCCAAAGAATAAAGTGACAACCATCACTACAAAATTATTCCTAACTGGAACAGTAGCAAAAGCATATAACCCAGAAAGTCAGTTAAAAAATTTTAAACCGTATTATTTAGTAACTAATCATTGTTTATAGTTTGGATATTGAATGTTTATTTAATATCCAAATAGTTTGTAACTGATTAATATACACACATCATATCAGACAAGCATAACTATTTAAAGATAGGTAAGGAGAATATTAGAAAATAAAAAAGCTTCGGAGAACTTCAAAAAGAGATCATATTTTTCAATGAATGAGATATGATATAAAAACGGTAAATATTTTGTATTGTTAGCAATATAGATAACACAATCACTGAAGAGTGACCTGTAAAAGGCAACCATTTTTTATCTTGATAACTTTCATAAGAAAAAGGAAAAATTATTAAAGGTACTGAATCCAAGGATTTAATAGGAACCAAACACCCGGTAAATAGGGAGCAACGTTTGACCAAATAATTTTGCCGTCTTTTTTTATTTCTATAACAGCGACCAAACACATGACAATACCAATAAATGATGAGCCTATTTTTGAATATAAATGGGTACCTGTCGCAATAGAAACTATCATTAAAGTCATGGTTATAGACAAACTAATTACTACTATTAATATATTAATGATTTTGTGTTTCATATGTGTCATCCCCTGTAATGCTTTTAACGTGGTTCTGCACGTATGCCACTTTGTGAGTGCTTATTTCTTTTGGTGTGTCAAATACCAAACCAACATGACAATCAACCACACACTACTAGTCGAAAATACTAATATTAAGTTTATTAAGAATGTCATTTGAGTCTCAACTTTTTATTTGCGATTTTCAGACCATTCATAAAATGCAAACCCTGCTAAAAAGCCAATAGGTGTTAATTCAAGTATTGCTTTTGTAAAATAACCGACCACTAAGCCGACAAGTATCAATAACTGGTATATAATCTATTCATAAGGAGAAAGCACATGAATGTAATCTTTCATATTGACGAGACTGATAAATGGCCGACAGTTTTATCGAATATTAAACACATGGTTGATTGGTATCAAAAAACCGGCATACAGGGTGATATAGAACTATTAATAAATGGCGAGGCAGTAAAGCAAACTGTCAAAACAGCAAATATTAATTTGAATGACATACATGCGCCTAATGTGAATATGGTTGTTTGTAACAATTCACTGACACAACGTCACATATCAAATGATGATTTACAAGAAGTAACTTCAATAGTGCCAGTTGGTGTTGTAGAGTTAGCACTTAAACAACAGCAGGGATATAGTTATATTAAACCCTAATTGACATCATGATTCACAATAACAGTTCCTGGTTTAATGAGCAAACTATTTTACTTTATATTTAAGGTACACATCATAATCATCGGAGGCTTTTTAATTCAGTCTGTCAAATTAATGAAGTAAAGGGACTTAATTATTTCTCATTGCAATCATATGCAATGCCCTTTACGCGGATAACTGTTTATACGCATACAAAATTTTGATATTGTCTCTACATTAATTGGATTTTTAAACTGCTACTGACAGGCTGGTAATAATTTTTTCCACTGACGTATTTTCGTTCTAAATGTTTTGAAAGGGGCGACCGAATTGATATGTACCCATTTCCATACCGGCCATTGTGCATTTGTTGTTGCCCATTGACGTTTGTTTGGTTCAAATAAAATGTCGTCAGGTAGCGTGGATAGCCATTCGCAAAGCTCAGCCACTTTTTGATTCAGTAAATTTACTTGCTTAGAGAGTGTGTATGTGTCGTATGTTGCATAAAAGGATTGATACAGCCCCCCTAAATTATTCCACTTATAGCCTTCTGCTGGAACATGTACTTTTTCACCTGCAATTTCATCTTTTTCCCAATTTAGTAAGGCAGTAATCCAGCCTAATTGATATGAAAGATTTTCGCCAGGTGTACGATCAACTTTATCTACTCGTGTATTTTTTAATTCATTGGGGATATTTATAAATTCGTCTATATATTTTTTATAATTGATTTCAATTGCTTGAATGAGCGCTTCTTTACTCGAATATGATTGCATTGTAGGTATAGAGTCCTTTCGAATATTTAAAAAGCATCGTTCTTGAGTAACACTGGCATACTAAATCTGTCTAAAATAGTGATTCCTTCAAACAGGTCTGAATTGATAGCTAATTTTTAACGTGAGTACATTAATTTAGCCATGAGTGCTATTCAAAATAGAGGTGATAATTGTGCCTATAAACAAGAAGTATAGAACCATAACAGCCATGGTGATGATGAATTGTACTAATCCTGCGCGATTCCATGTTGCTTGTACGGCTTTAAAAGTTGCAATATCTTGATAGTCGCCTTTTTGCCAAGCCCATTCGTTTCCCTTAAAGCCACAAACAAAGAACCAAACAAGATTAAAAATTGGGATCAAGCAAAGTAGGGGCAGGTAGGTTTTATTGCCAATACCCCAAAAAATGTTAAACATAAAGGCGCCCCAGTTCCAACCTTTAACCTCTGCTGGTACATTGATGCCATTCTCATCCATAATAGTTCTCCTTTATGCTTTTAACGTGATTCAATACACGTGCATGTGGTATGTCATTAGCAAAAACTATGAACAAAGGTGATAATTTAGCAAGCGTTACAAAAGCAATATCTGAACTGACCGATTTGTTTTCTTTGTGTTTTTTGGAAGGCTTGGCTAGCGTGTAAGATCGGCAATTGTATGAACACCTTATTTAGAGTAATATATTAAAATGGCAAGTTGATATAATACACATATATTATATCATTAATTTAAATACCTGTTTACGAAGGCATTTATCATCAAAAAGTAAGGGGTAATAAAAATGAGTATTAAGATTAGTCAACTGGAGTGTAACGATATAGACGTTGTAACACAATTATATATCGACGTATTTGCGCAACAGCCCTGGAATGAAAATAATAAGTATGATGATATCAGACGCTATATTGAACGTTTGAATAAAATGAATACAAATCATTGCTATTTGTATAAACAAGATGATCAAATAATTGGTGCTGCATTAGGTTTTGTTAAACCATGGCATCAAGGCATTGAATATCAGCCTGACAATTTTTTTGTGTCGCCAGCCTTTCAGAAAAAAGGTTATGGTTCTGAGTTTTTGAAAGCAATTAAAGCTGATATGCACAAAATCGGTGTTGGAAATATCATTTTGGAGACAAATAAAGAGACACCAGCAGAATATTTTTATCTTAAACATGGTTTTTTATCAGAAACTAATACGCGTGGGTTAACGTTAGTTTGTGCTGTTCACTGAGGGTTATATTTTTAGTAATTGGTATGTTAAAACAGCAGTAACATCTGATTGATTAGATGTTACTGCTGTTTTATTTGGTAAAAAATTGATATAAAGTGAATTACTTTTTTGTGTTTATGACGGTAATTTCAGGCGCTAATACAGTTGGCAAAGGATATTTAATTTGTAATCGCTTGAAAATATATACAACGGTAGGGCGAGCAATGAAGAAAAAGACTGGAATAGCAACAAAAAAAGTTTTTGCCCAATTTGATAGAAATCCGGTAAAAAAGACGGGATACATATGACGGTGTGTTTCTGTAAATATCGACATCATAACAGTCACGTTAGCTGCAATAACGAAAAATGGCACACTAACATGGGCAGATATCCATGTTTTAAATATTTTTGGAAAGTATTGATGTAAGTATGTGACTAAAGGTAACGTCACATACCTGCGTAAACTGTATATAAACACCACCACAAAGGGGTACAATATCAAAAATGGTTGAAAATACGTGCCATGAAATACCGTAACGCATAATAATGTTATAGCTTAACATGATGGCTACCATAGTACTGAGTAAAGTAATAACTATGGTACTTGGATGATGTAATAATTGATTTGCAATGGCATGCGTTTTTTTCATATTTTCTTCTTTTCTGTTGCTACTGTGTGTAAAAACAATTCATTGTTGATGGTGTTTTTCATTTGATGGTAACAGTTCGTTTCAATAAATGACTGGGAAATCCAAGTAAAATTTGTGCTATTTCTGTTGCAAATTCAAGTCTACTAATTGAACGTAAGTGGTCAAAATAGGGTACGCGCCTGAATTTTTTGATGAGAATACCTATAAAATAGGATGATCGTCTGTCTTTGTCAAAAACAATACCTGGATATACAATAAAAGCACGGCTGCCTAATTGTGTTTTGGCTAATGTTTCGACGGTTAATTTCGCTTTTAGGTAAGGCTTCATGAAAAAAGGACCAGTATTTGCTGAAACAAAAAGAAATTTTGGCTGTGTTTCTTGTTTCAAAATAGCGATCAATTGTTTAGCAGGCTTCACACTGTTTTTTTGATATGTTTGATGTTTCAAAGGGTTTGGAAACAGAATACCAACGGCATCAATAACCCAATCAGCATCAGCTATAATTGCCTGCCATTGCTCAGGTTTATCAAGATCAACAGCATGGTAAATTGTGATGTCATTTTTACTAGGCATAAATGCATGACGAGATAAACTATGAATTTCAAATAACGCTGGGGACAAATTTTTGACGAGTCCTTGGCCAATAAATCCTGTACCACCAACAATAACTATTTTTTGCTTGATAACAGTTTCCAAGTTTGCTCCTTTATTATTGTTGATTACACATTGTTACTGGTACGACGAGACAACCAATGTTGTACCATAATGACGTACTATTTATCTTTATCAACTTCTTCAAAATGGCCATCAAAAGTATTGTCATTTTGGTGGTGCCGTGTTTGTCTTTTGATAAGTTGCACTCTAATCCAGAAAGCGAGTGAGATTAAGATGATGACACCAACCACTGCAAAAAAGTTTTTAATAATGAAAGATACTAAAAGAACCAAAACAATTGCTAGAATCAATCTTGGTATAACACCAAATGTACTCGTAAATAATGAAGCAAAGAAATAAATAATCAAAAATAAAATAAGGACTGGTATTAAAAGTAGGGTTAACATGTGATAGACCTCCGTCTTCATGAATTTTCAGGTGAGTTATAAAATGACAATTATTGCATCAACGCTTTAATTTTTCAGCTTTCAATGTATTAGCAAAGTGCAACTTAGCATAGTGATTTAAATCAGCGCCCTGTTGTAGCAATTGAGCAGCTACCATATCAACTGCTTTACCTGCGCCAATGGGCAAACGCATGCCTGCTTCATCACTTAGCTTGTCAAGCGAGTCTAACTCAACAACACGTGCTAAAATTGAGGCTGCAGCAACACTAAGATGATATTGCTCACCTTTAGTTGTGAAATAGACATTTTGTTGTACAATGTTTGATTGGTTAGCGTTATTTAAATATTTAAAATAAGTACTTTCTTGTGCAAATTGATCAATTAATATACCAGTAGGAACGGTGGGAGCAATTTTTTCTAATACTTTTCCAAGAGCGAAATTGTGAGAGATGGCTTTCATTTGATTCACATTGTTGTTTTTTTGCAAGATATTATATTTTTCAGGCATTAAATTAACAACGTGGTGTGGTAGTTTTGCTATGATGTCAGGGGCAATTTGACGCATCTTAGCGTCAGTTAGCGTTTTTGAATCTGCAATTCCGAGTTGACGCACCCAACTGATATTTTCTTTGGCAACAAAAACGGCAGCAGTTGTTAATGGTCCAAAATAGGCGCCTGCACCGACCTCGTCGGAACCAAGAACTGACCAATTTGAGAAATCATTTGGTATATTAACGCCAGGAGTTGTTGATTTTTTGCCAATCGCTTTGGCGGCAGTCGAAACAGTGCTAGTTTGCCAAAGTGCCGCTTCTTGAGCAAATCCCAACCCTTGAAATAATACTTTGCCAGATTTATAGCCAATAATTGATGCATTGTTGTTTTTTGCTGCAAAAATAGCACCATTAGGTAAGCGCGGTGTGCTAGCTTGTTTGTAAAATGTTACCATTTTTTGTAATTGTGATGGTGTAACTTGTATGACTGTTTGCATACTATTAAGTATATCAGTTTTCATGGTTGAGGTGGATAACAAAGGGGTTTCAAGCCTCCTAATTTCTAAAAAGTTAGGTTTTGTGGAAAGGTTTTGGAAAGGATGTTCGGATTTTACTGCTATACATTTATGGTATTTGAAAGTTTTTTCATTCCCTCTGATGTACCAAGATTGTATAATATGGTCATGTCTATATTTTCATGTCCTAAATAGTTAGCCACATCACGTATGTTGGCTCCTTTATCAATTGCAATGGTAGCAAAGTGATGCCTCATCATGTGTGCAAACACTTTGCTCGTATACTGAAAATTCGGACTGCTTTATTTCTAGGGCATAATCCGAGATAATCAAGTATAGGAGTTTTTTATATTATGAATGCTACGCGATACGCAACAGAATTTAAATCATCGATTGTTGCCTTGTATAACGAGGGACGTTCTGCTAATTCTCTAGCCAATGAATACCACTTGGCTGTGCAAACCGCCACGAGTTGGGTCAAAAAATCCCAAATCGTTGGCACTGATGTTAAGGGTCAACCAGTGACTCGTGCTGAATTTAATGCGATGCAGAAAGAAGTTGCACGTCTCAAAGAAGAAAATGAAATTTTATCACGCTTAGCCTGACAAGCAATTGCGGCCGTTTTACTAGGCGAACATCGCAAGTAACACGTAAGACCCATTTTCCTATTGCCCAGTCATTGCTAAAACAGCATTTTAAACTCATTATGTATGGTGCTTCGACTGCTCAAAATACCTAAAAGTACTTACTTAGATTGGGTTCACTATGTCGAGCCCAAGGGGTACCGCGAAGATACGATGTTAAAAGCTTTATTGCATGATATTTGGCAAAATAACCACCGCGCTTATGGGGAGCCACGTCTGCGACTAGCATTAGCTGATCTGAATTTTCATCATGGGACCAACCGAGTTCGTCGTTTAATGCGAGAAGCTGGCATATACTCTGTTATGAGTCGTCGGTTTAACAAACCAACGACAACCGTTGATTATTGTCAACGTCTCAACTTAATCAGGCATTTACCAGAAGCCAATGCCTGGA
>AEMJ01000716.1 GCA_000166735.2 Leuconostoc inhae KCTC 3774
GGTGTTCAATGAGTGAGCGCACTTTACAATATGGATTTATATAATTAATCAAAAATCAACCTCAAAAATTAAGCGAGATGCGTCAGTCAATGATCGCATACCGGATGGTTTATTTCTAGCTTGCCCGTATTGTGGTGTGCAAATGTATAATAAACAA
>AEMJ01000715.1 GCA_000166735.2 Leuconostoc inhae KCTC 3774
TATTCATACACATCTCCAATTTTATATTTAAAATTTATAACAAAATAATGCGCATCAAAACTCAAATATCTCTCAAAGCAAGATAAAAAATGTAACATACAATTAGTATGTCATTATTTGATTAATCACAAATGCAATGATACCCCAAACTAACGCCCACAATATTTGACGTCTTATATTCATACTCATTACACCAGCAAATTCTCTAAAAAAAGCCGGTATACGATAAAATAAGGGCACAAATCCCCCACGTCCTTGCGCATCAATATTTTGTTTTTTAGCTAGCAAAACACCCCTAAAAACATGATAACCACTTGTATAAAATGTAAATGGTTGCTGAGAAAGCAATTGTGACGTATATTTTAAATTTTGATAGGTATTTCGTGAACGTTTTTCTAGTTGTGTTTTTTCAAATGGTACATCATAACGTGATACAGACCAGTCGCGCATCGCTTCAGCTTCACTAATTAACTGATCTTCTCCCTGTCCACCAGAAAAAACAATCATCGGATATTCCGACATTTTATTGGCGTCTGTTACTGCTGCTTGAATACGTTTATCGACTATGTTCCCGACTCTATATCCTTCTGCCAAGCCGCCACCAAGCACTACCAATGGCCCGCGAGTTGGTGCTTTGCTTTGATAACCGTAGATTACGCTGCTCACTATAAATCGACAAAATTGCCATACAAAATATAACATCAACCATGGTGCGCTCAACCACCATAATGACCACTGACTAAACAATAATAGACACATCAGATAAACACCAACTAACAGCGGTAATCCCCACTGATGTGACTTTTTCCAACTATGCCGTACCATACTTAATAACAACAAAATACCAAAAAAACAGCCATACTATAACCAATATGAACAGTCAATTTTAAAACTTTTGGTGTGACATTTAAAAAATGGTACATAAAAATAACGACACCAATGACAATGAAAACACCAAGCGTACCAATTCTCATCGTCGCAGGATTTTGTTGCACTTGGTAGTACAGCAAAATTCCTAATACAATTATCGTTAAAAATAAAAAGATTTCCATAAGCTTATTGTAACATGCTGTTAGGCTTCAAATTTACCTGCAGCACCTACTGGCACACGAACTAGATCCAACTCGACGAGCCGTTCAGCGATTTGAACTGTATTCCAAGCAGCACCTTTTAATAAATTATCAGATACCACCCACATATGAAAAGAATCATCGTTTTCTAAATCTGGACGGACACGACCAACAAAAGTTTCTCGTTTTCCCTCAGCATTAATTGGTTGTGGATACAGCTGTTTTTTAGGATTATCTTCTAAAATAACGCCGGGTGCTTGACTTAATGCTTGTTGAATGCCAGCAGACGTAGCACCAGTGTTTGACTCTGTTTCAAAATAAACTGTTTCACCATGTCCTACTGGAACAGGTACTCGAACTGCTGTACCTGTTACTTTAACTGACTTAGAATTTTTGTCTCCGAACATAATTTTCTTTGTTTCATGAATCATTTTCCATTCTTCATGTGTATAGCCATCATCTTCAAACACATCAATTTGTGGTAACAAATTATAAGCTAATGGGTAATGTTTATCGGATCCCTTGACAGGCAAAATATTAGCAACCATTTTCTCACCAGCATTATGAGCTTCTGTCTGGGCTACTAGCTCATCCCATGCTGTTTGACCGGCCCCAGATGCTGCCTGATAGGTCGACACAATGACGCGACGTAACCCAAAAGCGCGACGTATCGGCTCCAAAGCTACGACCATTTGAGTCGTTGAACAATTCGGGTTAGCAATAATACCATTATGACCTTGTAAATCTGCTTCGTTAACTTCAGGCACGACAAGCGGGACATTATCGTTCATACGCCAATAACTTGAATTATCCACCACAACAGCACCACGTTTAACTGCTTCCGGTGCAAAACGCTGCGATACAGAACCACCTCCAGAGGCCAATACCAAATCAACGCCACTAAAACTGTCTGCTGTCGCTTCTTCGACAGTTAATTCTTGTCCTTTGAAAGTGAGTTTTTTACCAGCTGAACGTGATGAAGCAAGTAATTTCAAACTATTAACTGGTATCGTTGATTCTTCTAGTTGGGACATTAATCTTGTACCAACTGCTCCGGTTGCGCCAAGTATTGCAATGTTATATGTACGTTCTGTCATGTTTATTTTCTCTCCTCAATTTTTCAATATTCCCTTGAGTTAGCTAATTATATTAATCAACAAGGATACGATGTACCCGATCTTGCATTCCCGTCATAATCTCCCATGGTGCTAAATTAGCGTGTTGTGCAACATCCTCGAGCGTATTCTCAAGATCGCCATCCTTACCTATGAGTGTCACTTTTGTCCCAACAGGATACTCATGTGGCAACTTAATCATCAATTGATCCATTGCAACTTGACCAACTATTGGTGCATATTGTCCGTCAACAATGACGCTAAAGCCAGACATCTTACGTAGCCAACCATCACCGTATCCAATGGGTACTGTTCCTATCCACTCATCACTGCTCGTTGTATATTTATGTGAATAACTAATGCCTTCTCCAGCTGGTAATTGTTTGACAAAATTCATCTCACTACGTAATGACATGACAGGTTGCAAATTTTTGCCATCTGCCAACTCACCACGAGAAGGTTCAACGCCATATAACACAGTCCCAACACGGATCACCTCATGGGGCACTTCATCGGCGTGATACATTGCTGCACCTGAATTAGCCACATGATAGTATTTAGGTTCTGGTAAACCATCTGTTATATCGTGCCACCGTTTAAGTTGCATATAAAAGTAGTCCGTCTGCACTGAATCTGATTCAGCAAAGTGTGTTGCTAAGCCAACATAATCAAAAATATCCTTGTGTGCCTGCAAGTAAGTAATAGCTTGCGCCAAAGACTCTCGAGTACGAAATCCGATTCGCCCCATGCCTGTGTCAACACCTAACGAGACTTGTAGGCGTTGTTCACCAGTAAGAGATTGCGCCGCTTCTTTTAACCATGATAATGATACAACGGTTGCCATAATGTGTTGTACTGCCATCAGTTCAGCATATTTTGCTTGTGAAATACCCAATACTAAAATTGGTTCAGTAATACGTTCATGTCGCAGTGCTAACGCCTCATCAATGACGGCCACAGCCAAGCCATAAACGCCACCTGCAACAGCTGCCTTAGATGTTGGCACCAAACCCAAACCATATGCGTTTGATTTAACAGCCAAAAATATTTTGTCGGCGCCAGATGTTTGTTTGACAACAGCGACATTATGCTTTAAAGCTTTTTTAGAAATTTCTATTTGCGTTGGTCGCGTAATTGCTTCTACCATGTTTGTACTCTTTTCATCTAAAATAAAAATCCGCCTCTGCCAAGTGTGGCAGTTACGGATCGCAATAAAACAATCGTTTCTGTCATAGCACCCCGCAATTGCGACAGTCCATTAGCTATTAACTAATGCCCCAGCTTACTGACATGACAGTATCAGTGCTTCGGCCACAACCCCTTTAACTCGTTTCACAGTATCTATCAATACTCCGCGAGTGACTCATGGTTACAGCAACCTCTATGATTTTCTCATTGTTTTTATTTTATTCTAATTTTTCTATTTTGTCAAACTTTGTTTTTCGTATAATTATTACTTTTTTATGATAAGGTTTTAATAGCCGATATACGTCATCACGATTATTTGTACGCCATTTATTTTGCCATTTTAAAAATAACCATAAGTTTCGGTACTGTTTTGACCCACCGTGTAAGCGATTGTTGAACCACCTTTTCAAGATATAATATACATTTTTGTAATAAGGCAGGTCCAAAACATAAATCACATCAGCCAACGCAAAACAATCTTGTCCTTCACGGAACTGTGCTCCCTCAATTATCCAGTCATTTTGCTGGATAATCACTTGTAATAAGGCTTGTCTTTCGGATGGCGTGCGATGTCTGTCTCCTGTTGCTTGTCGTACCCAGTTTAAATCATCTAATGATGTCACTGGATAAGGCTTAATCCTGGCTATTTTATGTGCAAAAGTTGTTTTCCCACTGCCCACTGGCCCAATAATTCTAATTTTCATCTCTTTCACCTAAACAAATAGTGGTAAAGACAGCTGAATCACTGTTTTCTAATATGTGTTCGATGGCTACTTCTGTGATTGTCGCTGTTAGTCGCAATTTAAATTGTTGCTGTTTTTTAATGATATCAGCAACGACTTGAATGATTGTTTCATCTGTCAACTCATTATCAAATGGAAAAACAAGTGATATATGTGGCGCAATATGTTCGTATAAATCATCATAACGTTGACGTATCCGATTAATAGTAAACATGTCATTCAACTGTGGGAAAATCAAAACAGAACGTAACATACTTCAACCTCATTTTTTATTAGTATACCAAAAAATCACGTCCAATGTTGATTCCCTATCAACATGCTCATCCCCATACCACCAGCAACACATAGTATCGCATTGATCGGACCTAATAAATGATCAGATGCCAAACAACCCACAGTTCCGTGAGCCAGGGTCACTGACCAGCCGATGACTTTAGATATCTTTAGTATAACTTTCTCAAAATGAGAACAACAACGTTGCTCCGTCGATATCAAATGATCATTTTTAAAACGCTAGTGCTGTCCGTGCCTGTACTTGTCTAATTGCCAAAGCAACAATCACAACAACAGTAATTTTCAAAGTGCTCGATAGAATAAACGGTGTGATCCCAGCAGCAATACCTGCTTCAACTGGTAATTGCATACTAATGATTAGCCAAATTGTCCCAATCGTTAAGTTAACCACTGAAGCTAAAATATTTGTCACAATCAATCCCCAAACATTGTTCCATCTTTTAAAAGATAGACCAATAATTGGTGCGAACAGCAGAAATGACCATAAATAACCAGCGGTTGGTCCGGCTAATAGCACAAAACCACCTTTGAAACCAGCAAATACTGGTAAGCCAAAAGCACCCAGTAATAGATACAATCCAATAGCTGTTAAACTCACACGCGTTGATGACACCGAAGCTACTAAGGCAATAATGAGTGTTTGTAAGGTCATTGGAATTGGTCCAATATTAACTGCTAATGGTCCAACAGCAATTAATAATGCTGTTAGTACTGCTGTGATGACAATACGTTGTGTATTTGAATTCATTTTTTCTCCAATTTTTACCCGTTGACAATTAACCGTGATAACTATTATTTGGCAATTGTACTTTCAATACTTCCCCAGAATTAATCGTTCTGATAACATCACCCGTATCTACAAGCAATTGCCCTTGTTCATCAATCGCTTTTGCTATACCAGTTACGAGTTCTTTCCCATATTTCACTGTGACGGTCTGATTTATGACAATGTTTCGTTGACGATAAGCCTTTAAAAATGAGCCATCGGTGTATTCAGCATACAATTTAACAAATTCATCAAACAACGTAGCAACAATCACATTACGTGATACAGTGAGGTGTTCAACCATACCACCCACTTTATTTGTTAACGTGGCATCCAAATTTTGAGGCTGTTGTAAGTTCAAACCAATACCTACAACAATTGCTGACACTTGTTGACTTTCAAAATCCATCACCGCTTCAGTTAAAATGCCACCGACTTTGCGGTTTTTGAATAATAAGTCATTAACCCATTTAAAGTCTAATTCAATACCAATCGTTTTCTTTATAGCCCGCGAAACCGCCACGGCTGTGCCAGTTGTTAGTAATCCAGGTACTACCGATGTTCCAACAGGTAGCGGTAAAGCAAATGAGATATACAAACCCGTATCAGCTGGTGATACAAAAGTACGGCCTAAACGGCCACGGCCACCAATTTGTTGATTAGCAATAATCATTGTCGGTTTTGTTATATCACCGCGTGTTAATGCTTCTTTTGCATAAGTATTTGTCGAATCAATGACATCAAACAGTTTTATCTGCCAGTCACTGTGCGCCAATTGTCTAATCATAGGTACACTCAAAACTTTTCCACTTTGATAGCGATACCCAACATGGTGCTGACTATCGATTGTGTGTCCTTGTTCTGTTAATTTTTTAATGACTTTCCATACGGCTGCACGGCTAATATCTAAATTTTTAGCTAATGTTTCCCCACTTAAATATTCCCCTTCATGTTCAGCAAAAAAATGTAGTATACGTTCATCTGTTTTCATATTTTTTCCTCAGGTCATTTTTATAATATTCAAAAAGGTCATTTCAAAGTAAACTTATTATATAATTATGGTTTACTATACTCTAAATGTCAACCCATATAAAAAAACGCTCGAAAGCGTTTTTAGCAACCCTTATTCTGATTCTTTCTTAAATGACAAAGCAGCGACGTTTAGCTCACGGTCGCCAAGACCCTTAGTAAAGCTAACTTCGTGGGAAACAATAATGACATTCCCTGGAAACTTATCGATTGCTGAACGAAGGGCATTTTTTGTACCTTCATCCAAATGGTTAGTTGGTTCGTCTAAAATCAGAAAATTACTTGGCTTCATTTCCATAATCGCCAATTTAACCTTAGTTTGTTCACCACCAGAAAGCAATTGCATTTGTTTCTGTGCATTTTCAGCGTTAATACCAGCTGCCGCTAAACGTGTCCGTAATGCTTTGGGCTCTAACTTTGGGAACCGATCTTGCATCTCTCTTAGCGGCGTTTTGGTATCGTCATCCCATTCTAAATCTTGGTCAAAATAATTGACAACGGCAGACGGAGAAAACTCAGCTTCACCATGAAGTGCTGGAATAACACCTAGAATAGATTTAATCAATGTTGATTTACCAGCACCATTAAATCCTTTAAAGACAAGCTTTTGTCCTGTCGTAATTGAAAATGTGACTGGCTCCAAAACTGGTGTAACATATCCCACTGATAAATTGTTTACCGCCAAAGCATTAGCAGACTGTGAATTCACATAGGGGAAATTGAACTTTGCTTGAAGTGCTTCAGATGGCGGATCAACTTTATCCATGCGCGCCAACATTTTTTCACGTGATTTGGCTTGTTTAGATGTTGAAGCACGTGCTTTGTTTTTGGCAATAAACTTTTGCGCTTTTTCAATCTCACCTTGCTGCTTTTCATATTGACGTAACTGTTGCTCTGAACGTTCATCTTTTTGTCGCATAGCTTTTTTGAATGAGCCACGGAACTTAGTAATTTTTCCAAATGATAGATCAATGATGGCATTAGTTACTTTATCTAAAAAGTCAAAATCATGAGAAATAATCATGGCTGACCCTTCATAATTTTGCAAAAAATCCTCTAGCCATTCAATATGTGCCACATCCAAATAGTTGGTTGGTTCATCTAAAATAATGACATCATCATTTTCAAGCAATAGCTTTGCTAAAATGACTTTAGCGCGTTGTCCACCAGACATTTGATCCAACTCACGATCACGTCCAATAGCTTCTAAACCAAGTCCAGAAATCACACGTTCAATTTTTGTGTCAACATCATAAAATCCGGCCGCATCAAGTTCCTCTTGCATACGTCCAGCGCGTTCCAACAATTTATCGTTCATTGATTCCGCGTATTCATTATAAAGATCTGTTATACGATCTTGTTTATCATATAGGTCTTGATAGGCAGTATGCAAAAAGGCAATCAAATTCATGCCATCTGGAATCTCTGCATACTGGTCCAAATAGCCAATTTTAAGGCCTTTTTGCCACTCAATTTTACCAGACAAAGGTAATTCCTGACCCGTAACGATCTTGATAAGCGTTGACTTACCTGCACCGTTTTGGCCGACAATTCCCATGTGTTCGCCTTGTTGTAATTCGAATGCTGCGTCTTCATATAAAGTTTTTCTGCGTAGGCCATTGAAAGCCCACTGATTTCTAATAATGCCATAGCTATAAGTGTAACATATTTTAGATTGATATGTGGCTGAAAATCTTATTATCAATAAATATGTTGAAAATTGACTAAATTCAGCTATACTTATAGTATTATGAAACCACGCAAACTTAATATTAAAATAATTCCAGCAACTGACATCAATCGTGCCTATCGTTTTTGGCGTGATGTTTTTGATTTGCCCCAATCAGGTCATGAAAGTGGTCGACATTTGGTGTTAGATGGTGAGGACATTACTTTTGTTAATGGTAAGCCCACGGATACACTTGAAATACTGGTAAGAGATCATCAAGAAGAGTTGCTCAAGCACCTACGTAATAACTTTATTACTATTGTTGGCAATCCCGAGGAACGCTTTGGGAATAAAATTGCTTTCCAAATAAACGATTCAGAGGGCAATACCATTATATTAGAAGCAAATAAATAAATTTAAAAGGGCCAAACAAAAATGTTTGGCCCTTTTGAGTACTAATTATCTAAAAACACCAACGATCTCCGGGATAATCCAGCTTAAAAAGCCGCCGACAGGGAAAATAAGCCACCAATAGCTGGCTGCAAAATCCCAAAAATTCATATTTTTACGACGGCGAACATACTCCCCACGACGTGGGTCAAATGTAAACTCACTACTGTCAATTTCAGGCGTTCCCGACTTAGAAGGTGTCTCTTCAATTCCTAGTACCAAACTATCAAGGGAGCACTTAAATATTTCGGTTAATTTAATTAGGTTTGTTAAGTCTGGTGTCGCG
>AEMJ01000714.1 GCA_000166735.2 Leuconostoc inhae KCTC 3774
ATCAGAGATACAGGTGTGACAGTGCTGTTAATCGAACAGAATGCTAATCAAGCTTTAAAAATAGCAGATCGTGGTTATGTGTTAGAAGGTGGCAAAATTATTGCAACTGGCACAGGTGATGAACTATTATCATCTAGTGATGTACGAGAAGCCTATTTGGGTGGATAAGGGCTACGAAAATAAAAAAATTTGACATATTCTGATAAAGTTGTTATCATATTC
>AEMJ01000713.1 GCA_000166735.2 Leuconostoc inhae KCTC 3774
TCACTAGCCAACGTACCAGCCATCGCAACGCGGCGCATTTGGCCACCTGACAACTCAAATGGTGATTTACCCCACAAGTCTTTGACAACTCCTGCACGCGTTAAAGCGTGTTCTGCAGCCAATTTAGCCTCTGATTTTGTTGCCCCAAAGTTTATAGGCGCATACATGACATCCTCTAAAACAGTATTAGCAAATAATTGGTTTTCAGGAAATTGAAAAGCAATGCCAACACTTTTTACGTAACTTTACTAATTCTTTTTCCTTAGTATGATTCGTTAATTCAAAATTATCTATGATAACATGCCCATAGTTGGTTTTAACAGGCCATTAATATGCTGAATCAGCGTTGATTTACCAGATTCCTGTTTGTCCAACAATAGCAGTTACTTTACCTGTTGGCATATCTAGTGTAACGTCGTGTAAAAT
>AEMJ01000712.1 GCA_000166735.2 Leuconostoc inhae KCTC 3774
TCATCCAGAAAGAAATACCAAAATTATGACAACGCCAAGCATTCTATTTGATTTAATCGAAGCGGGTGCGTTGGCTCAGGTAACTGCTAGTTCTTATGTGGGAACATTTGGAAAAAGTTGAGAAATTTGCTGAGCAAATTCTTAGTCATAATCTAGCGCATGTTTTTGTGTCTGACGCCCATGATCTGCCTAACCGTAGTTATGAATTAGCTGAAGCAATGGTCAAAGTTGAAAAGCAGTTAGGTAAAGAGTATCAGCAATTGTTGGAGAGCAATGCTGAAGCTATTTTAGATGGTAATGATGTCACAACGCTTTTACCAGAACCAATTGTGAAAAGAAAGTTTTTTAG
>AEMJ01000711.1 GCA_000166735.2 Leuconostoc inhae KCTC 3774
CATTAGCAAAACGATTAAACATCGNTCCCCAATTAATTGTGCAAACCGCTGATGATTTAAGAAGTAGGTTTAATATAGATGTACGTGTTAACAGTGAAGTGACCCATATTGATAGAGATAATAAGATGATATCTGTCAATCATGATGACCAACAAGAGAAGCTATATTATGATAAATTAATATTATCTTTAGGATCTAGTCCTGTAATACCTAAGATTGAGGGGCTTCATACTCAATCAAACATTTTTCAATTACGTAATATCCCTGATTTAGATAACATTATGAGCCATTTAGATGAGAGTATTAAAACGGTTGCGGTACTTGGTACTGGATTTATTGGTATAGAAGTTACTGAAAATTTGATTAAGAGAGGTTTTTCAGTCAATCTTATTGAACGTTCTAACCAAATATTGCCAAATCTTGATATTGAGATGGCACAGTCGATTACGAATGAGCTCATAAAAAATGACGTTCGTATCAATACGGGAACTACTATAAATAAGGTGAGCAGAGACATTCTTTATTTAGATAATGGTATGTCAATACAAGCTGATGCTGTTATTATTGCTGCAGG
>AEMJ01000710.1 GCA_000166735.2 Leuconostoc inhae KCTC 3774
GCCATCTGAAGCCGGATTTAGTCCTAGATCAGACATGTTAATCGCACGAACAATTTCTTCTAAAGCTGACTTATCAAATGGTGTAATCAATAAAAGACGTGCCTCAGGCACAGATATAGAAGCAACCTGCTTTAAAGGTGTCATAGCCCCATAATATTCTACTTCAATACGATCTAAAATATGCGGATTAGCACGCCCTGTACGTATACTTCCC
>AEMJ01000709.1 GCA_000166735.2 Leuconostoc inhae KCTC 3774
AGGTAGCATTCGTACAGGACGCGCTAATCCGCACATTTTAGATCGTATCGAAGTAGAATATTATGGTGCAATGACACCTTTAAAGCAAGTTGCTTCGATTTCTGTTCCTGAAGCGCGCATTTTATTGATTACACCATTTGATAAGTCAGCTTTAGAAGAAATTGTTCGGGCGATTAACATGTCTGATTTGGGTCTTAATCCAGCTTCCGACGGAAATATTGTACGTTTGGCAATTCCTCAAATGACGGAAGAAGGTCGTAAAGATCTAGCTAAGCAAGTAAAAGCTGAGGCGGAAAAAGCAAAAGTTTCTATTCGAAATGTTCGTCGCGATGCAATGGATACGGTCAAAAAAGATAAAGAATTACCTGAAGATGACGTTCGAAATGCTGAAGATGATGTTCAGAAGTTGACTGATGATAATATCAAGGCAATTGACGTCATTGCAGCCGAGAAAGAAAAAGAATTGTTGACAATTTGAAAATTTTTAGTGGCAGACATAGTGTTATACTAAATGATCATAAAAACTTGACGATGGGTCAAGTTTTTTATTTGGAGGATATTTATTGTGCGTAGGTACTTGAGATATTGGCGCGAAACGTTTAATTTTAGGGGTGGCGCTTATCGCTTAGACTATTGGCTGGTTCAGGCTGTTAACAACCTGATTTTTGCCCTGATAATTTTTATTGTTGGTACTATTTTTAATGAGTGGACGTTATCAAGTCATATTTCTTCAATATTTAGTCTACTAATATTTGTACCAAACATATCCCTATTTATTCGTCGATTACGAGATTCAGGTTTACCTCAGCAAATTATAGCAATAATATTAT
Organism: Leuconostoc inhae KCTC 3774; assembly: GCA_000166735.2. Lineage (GTDB taxonomy): Bacteria > Bacillota > Bacilli > Lactobacillales > Lactobacillaceae > Leuconostoc > Leuconostoc gasicomitatum. Next base: position 831 of record AEMJ01000709.1, read on the forward strand.
TTAGTCCATTTTTAATTGGTATTTTTAGTGGCATTACTGTTGCACTCGGTTTATTGATTGCTGTACCGGTTCTATTGTTGCTATATTTAAGTGGTATAATTTACTTGCTCCTTCGACGTTCAGCATATTGGACACCATATTTAAACGTACAACAAAAAATAAATTATACTATTGTCTTTGTTACCATCATTGTGCTGATAATTGGATTACAAATTTTTACTATCAAAAAACAAATGACTGGTATTAATAATATATGGCAAAAAGCGCTAAAACAACAAGTCCAGCAAACACAACGTGAATCAGAATTGATTGATAAGTCGGCTAGTAGTCAAACAAATATTGAATCAAGTTTATCCAGTGTCTTGTCTAGTGCTGCGTCTGATACTCATCATTTAGAAAAAGCTCAAAAACCAATACCTGACATTTCAGTTAAAGCATTGCCAGATGATAAAGTAGCTGCTAGTTATCGTAATTTACCTGAGATGCGATTGGGAGATAATGATTTTGGGACTTTCACGGTTCAAGGTCACTGGGAACAAGACAGTTCAACACTACAATGGTTTTTAAGCATACAAGAACAACATGTGCTGATTTTGACCAGCACAATGGGACAAGGGTTCGGCGTTGATATATCTAGCTTGCCATTTGAAAAAATTGTTGGGCAAAGTTATTTTCAGTTAAAACAGCAGGGTGATTTACAAGTTTGGCGTATTGATGGTACATATAAAGAGCCCACAACGGATCAAATTAAAGCAATGAGTTATTTGGAATGGCATATGCCAGATGGTCATATTCGTGTGATGTATTTAATTTCTCAGTCGAAACCGTTGCTAAATACAATAATTAATTCCGTAGCAACAACGTACAGTCAATGACTTATAAATAAGATGAAACACTTGACGTTTTAAGAGTTGCAGTGCATAATAAATATATTCAGTTTACTAACTAAGATATCATGTGGCGATGATGGAGTGCGTAAACAAATCAAGTGTCGGGAATTTTTTCCGGAAATCAGGTGGAACCGCGTGTAAGCGTCCTGATGTCAATTATTTTGACATTGGAACGGATTATGGGCGGTTTTTTAGTGTCGGAAAGGGAAAATAACACACAGTATTTTTTAAAAGGTATGTGATTTTTATTTAAAAATATATCATTTCAATATTCCTTTTAAAATACATAAAAGATATATAAATATATATCTTTTATGCGAAGATATATATTTATATATCTTTTATGTGATATACTTCAAATATGGAAAAAAAGCAGACAATTTATTTCGAATTAGATGTGGTTAAGTCACGACTGGTTAAAGATAATAATGTATTGATACAGCAGACCATGAATGTGACAGAATATTTAAACAAATTGACTAAACAAACATTAATAATGCCATTTCAAGTGCACAATGGTGATGCGATTTCTGGTGCGGTGCAGTCAGTTAATGCACGAGATGACATTGTTAAAATTTATCAGTCATTGACAACTTATTTAATCATGCAAGCCATGACTTTACAATTATATATGGCTGTTGGTGTTGGCGATATTGATACAGATTTGAATTATACGCAAGATGAGGCGTTGGTCAATGGATCTGCTGTAGTATTGGCTCGAAATCTAGCGATGCCAACGTTGAAATTAATTGCCACCAAGCAAATGGATAAAAAATTAGGCATTCAAACTGATTTTAAAAAAGCACCAATTTTACTGAAAATCGCTACTGATCATGAAAAAATGTCAATGGTTGAACACATTCTGATGTTAGTTTACGAGTTCGAACTTAATACAGACAAAAAGCGTTTAATTTATTCAACGTTGCAA
>AEMJ01000708.1 GCA_000166735.2 Leuconostoc inhae KCTC 3774
TATTGCTGTTAATATTAAGCATAATCTATTTACATTGGACCATTTTAAAAAATACATGAACTTGGAACCATGGAATAAATGATTGGGAAATAAAATTGATATGTCAATTGAATGACAGCATGCTAAATCATTGGCAAGACTAAAAATTTACCTAATAGTTGAAATCGACGATATTTTAACTAAAGCAAATGATTTTGATAACTCAAAATATAAGCAAAAAATATGTGATTTGATTGATGATTATGGTTATCTTTAATGTAATTAAATTCGAAAAAATTGTCCCAATTGCGGGACGTATTTTTTTTTGGCAATAATGTTAGGTATAGTTAAGCATAGATAGATAAAATATCTATACAACTAAACATTAATTGAGAGGAATATTTATGAAACTACGTAAGTTATTAAGACGACCAGAAGCAACAACAAGATTTAAAAATGTAATAAATCAGGTAAGCAATGGTTAGTATCTGGGTTAACCTTAGTTGGTGGGCTGTTAGGCTCACAAATTGTAGGTGATGCATCAGCATCAGCAGACACAACAACTGATACTAATGGCACGACAAAAGAGAATACAACTGATACGTTA
>AEMJ01000707.1 GCA_000166735.2 Leuconostoc inhae KCTC 3774
AATGCGTCCGTTAGGCAGTTTGGTTTTAGGAAAATATGCTGATCAACATGGCCGCCGCGCTGCATTAACGTTGTCAGTACTTATTATGGCAAGCGGTTCGTTTATTATTGCGCTAACACCAAGTTACGCTAAAATAGGTCTCTTTGCACCAGCTATTTTAATTTTAGCACGTCTGTTTCAAGGCCTATCTTTAGGTGGTGAATATGGGACATCTGCCACTTATTTATCTGAAATGGCTAGTGCAGGACATCGTGGATTTTATGCATCATTTCAGTATGTCACTTTGATTAGTGGTCAACTGATTGCTCTAGGTGTTCAAATTATTTTGCAAATGACGATGACTGAAGCAGCACTAACGTCATGGGGATGGCGTATACCATTCTTTATTGGCGCTTTGGGAGCACTTGTAGTTCTAATATTACGGTTGAGTATGGAGGAATCCGATCAGTTTATTGCCCAAAGCAAGAAAGCAAAAGGACGTTTACGTGATTTAATGCGCTATCCGAAAGCAGTTTTAACAGTTGTCGGTCTCACATTAGGTGGTACGATTGCTTTTTATACTTATACAACCTATTTACAAAAATTTATGATTAATTCAGTTGGTTTGCCAAAACAACAAGTTGCGTGGATTAATTTTGCAGCACTATTTATTTTTATGATTTTACAACCATTTGCAGGCGCACTTTCTGATAAGATAGGCCGCAAGCCGCTACTATTTTGGTTTGGTGGGTTAGGCACTGTATTAACGATACCAATCTTAACATTATTATCGCATGTTAAAAGCGGGTGGGCAGCTTTTGGCTTGATGATGGCTGGATTAATTATTGTCACAGGTTATACATCAATAAATGCTATTGTTAAAGCAGAAATGTTTCCAACAGAAATTAGAGCACTTGGTGTTGGTCTCCCTTATGGTCTAACGGTTGCTATCTTTGGTGGAACTGTTGAGTATGTCGCTTTATACTTAAAAAAATAAATCACGAAAATTGGTTTTTTATTTATGTAACGTTGGTAATTGCGATTAGTTTAGCCGTTTATTGGCGAATGACAGATACAAAACATACTTCTAAATTAGATGAATAAATGATAAGATAATTATAAACAAACATTTAATTTATTAGGAGTGAGTATGACGACACAAAAAGATTTATTTGAATCAGTTAAGGAACAGACGCTACTGTTGCAATTGTCAGCACTTTCTGGGTGGGATGCTTTAACAGGTATGCCAAAAGATGCAGGGCATTTTCGAGCGGAAGTGGATGCTTATCTAGCTGAAAAGACCTTTCAGTTATCTACAGGTACTAAAAGAGAAAAGTTATTAATAAATTTAGAGGCAGACGGATCGACACTTGATGATTTAGGTCAACTTGTCCTTGAAAAAGCGCGCAAAGATTTCGATTTAACAGGTAAAATACCAGAAGAGGATTTTGTTGCTTTTCAAAAAACATTATCGCAAGCACAGGATTTTTGGGCACAAGCTCGGGAAGCCAATGACTATCAGATATTTAAACCCTATGTGGAAAAGATTATTGGTTATTTAAAACAATTTATACCACTTTGGCAAACAAATGAAAAAACACCGTATGATGTTTTGCTGAATCAATATGAACCTGGTTTGACAGTGGCTAAGTTGGATCATGTTTTTGAACAAGTAAAAAAAGGTGTGACTACGCTACGCCAACGATTGGTAGAATCTGGCAACATACCAGATGAGACTTTTTTGCATCGACGGGTAACAAAACAACATCAGAGTAACTATTCAATAGCAGCAGCTCAACGTCTAGGTTATAGTTTGGACAAGGGGCGATTAGATGATACGATTCATCCTTTTATGGAAGCACTAAATCGAGATGATGCACGAATTACCACGCGCTGGGATGAAAATAACTTTCAAATGGCAGTGCTTGGTATTTTACATGAAGCAGGGCACGGGTTATTTGAACAGAATGTTGATAGCAAGTATGATAATGCACGTGCTGTGCTCCCAATTAGCATGAGCATTCATGAGTCACAGTCATTATTCAATGAGGTCATGATAGGTCGCTCAAAGGAATTTTGGACAGCTGAATATCCTAAGTTACAAGCAGAAATTTCGCCAGCATTAGATGATATTGATTTTGATACTTTCTATAGTGGTTGGCTAAAAAGTGAGCCAACATTAATTCGTACTGAAGCTGATCCCTTGACATATCCATTGCATATTATTATCCGTTATGAAATTGAAAAAGCAATTTTTAATGACAATATTGATTTGGCTGAATTACCAGCACTTTGGCAAGCCAAATATAAAGAGTATCTTGGGCTGGACGTTCCTGATGATTTAACAGGTATCCTGCAAGATATTCATTGGGCTGGTGGTTCATTTGGCTATTTCCCGAGCTATGCGTTAGGCCATCTATATGCTGCTCAATTTAGAGCAACCATGATCAAAACCTTGGATTTCAAAGCCATCTTTAATTCAGGTGACTATTCACCAATTTTTAATTGGCGTAAAGAAAATATTTGGCGTCATGGTGGGGCTGTTGATCCCAATAAAATTTTAGAAGAAGTGACAGGCGAAACTCTTAATCCACAATATTGGTTGGACTTTATCACTGAAATATACGAGAATGCTTATGATTTATAAAAATATTAGAAAGTGTGTGTTATGAACTACGAACAGGTGTGGACGCCTTTATTAAAAGAGTTCACGATTTTCTCTAATTCTCCGCGATCTGAATGGCAATTTGGGGCTGCTCCATCTCAATTAGTAGATTTGGTAATTACTGGTCAAAAAACTGCGACATCAAGCTATTTTCCTGCATATGCTTTTGATAAAGAATCAGTACCATCAGTTGGACAGCTTAATTTAATATTAGATGATAAACTGGTGCCCAAAGTGTTGACAGTTAATACGAAAGTCACGCTACAATCCTATGATCAAATTGGGGATGATATTGCTTTTTTGGAGGGCGAAGGCACCCGAGATCTAATTTATTGGCGACAGGTTCATGAGCCATTCTTTGCTGAGGTTGCCAAAGAGATAGGTCAGTCATTTATACCGCAAGATTTAATTGTCACGGAATACTTTAAGGTGCTCAAAATATTATAAATTTAGGGGTGACGTTTAAACGATAGGGTCATATTTTTGATAATCATATATTGACACTAACGCTTAATTCTGGTAGACTTATTAAGTATTTATAGCATGTCGTTAAAACGAAATAAAATGCGAGAAAGGAGGGTTATCATATGGCAAAGGTCATCGTACGTAAGAGCGAATCTTTGGATGATGCATTGCGTCGCTTTAAGCGTGGTGTTTCAAAAGACGGTACTCTCCAAGAATACCGTAAGCGCGAATACTATGTTAAGCCTTCAGTTGCTCGTAAATTGAAGTCTGAAGCAGCACAAAAGCGTAATAAGAAGAAGGGCCGTTAAGCGGTTCTAAACGTCACTTCGGTGACGTTTTTCTTTTGTGACAAAACTAAGATGTCAGAAAATTATGATGCAAACATATAATAAATACCCTCCTAAAAAGAAAGCGGGTATTTGTGTTACAATATTCAGTAATAGTCAGAATATTAAATGTAATAAACGCATGAATTATCTGTATAGCACTCAAAAAAGAATCATAAAGAAAGAAGCGAACAAATGACATTACTAGAAATCCTTAACTCTGATATGAAGCAAGCTATGAAAGACAAAAATAAAGGTGCTTTGTCAGTCATTCGTATGGTTAAATCAACTGTTATGAATGAACAAATTAGTTTGGGACATGATTTAACGTCAGATGAAGAATTGACGGTCTTATCACGTGAGGTAAAGCAACGTAACGAGTCTTTGTCAGAATTTGAAAAAGGAAATCGTGAAGATTTAGCAGCAGGAATTCGTTCAGAATTAGATATTTTAGCAAAATATCTACCTAAACAATTAACTGAAGAAGAAGTTCAAGTAATTGTTAATGCCGCTGTTTTAAAAACGAATGCATCAACATTAAAAGATATGGGTAAAGTTATGGGAATAGTGACACCACAAGTGAAGGGCAAAGCTGACGGTAAATTAGTGGCTGATCTTGTAAAGACAGCATTATCATAACGAGCAACTCGTTTTTATAGATTATGTTAACTTATCCGTGGTAAACTAGTATACTAAAGAAAAACACGTGAAGTTGCGTGTCAAAGGAAAAACAATGATAAACCCAACAGTTGGAACAATTATAAAGGCAAATGTGACGGATGAAAACGATGGTTATTTTTTGCCCAAGTGGACGGTCATACCTATGAAATTGATAAGTTAGAACTTGAAAAACCATTAAAAATAGGTGGCTTTGTAACAGGATTTGCTTATGAAAATGAAAACCATAAGTTTCAGATAACAAAGCAACTGCCCACGGTACAAAAAGATGTCTATGGTTGGGGAACGGTTGTTGCTAATCGTCACGACTTAGGCGTTTTCGTAGCTATAGGCTTGCCCAATAAAGACTTAGTTGTATCGTTAGATGATTTACCAACAATTTCAACTTTGTGGCCACAAAAGGGTGACAAACTGATGTTGGCTATGAAAGAAGATAATAAGGGGCGACTGTGGGGTGAAATTGCGCAGCAACAAGTTATTGATGCTGTTTCTCGTCGTGCACCTCAAGAATTGAAATCAAAAACAGTCAAAGCAACGGTTTATCGTAATAAAATTGCGGGTACGTTAGTCATAACAGACGAGTATTATCTTGGATTTATTCATCCCTCGCAACGTGATGATGAGCCACGTTTGGGACAAGTTGTTGACGCACGTGTCATTGGTGTACGTGAAGATGGGGCACTTAACTTGTCATTAAAGCCTTTGGCATATAAAACAATGGACGAAGATGCACAGTTTTTGTTATTGCAATTGCAACGTCGCGCTGATCACTTTTTACCATTTAATGATAAAAGTAATCCAGAAGCGATTAAAAAACAATTTGGATTTAGCAAAAGTCAATTTAAAAGAGCATTGGGACATTTATATAAAGGCCGTATCATAGAACAAGTTGATGATGGCATTAAATTAATTGAGGAATAATGACACATAAAATAGATAGTGCGATTGCCGATTATTTACATTATATACGCATTGAGCGTGGACTGTCAGATAATACGATTAAAAGCTACCACCAGGATCTACAGCAATTTGCGCTTTATGTGACAACCGAAAAACTACAATTAAATGACATTGATCATATTGCTATATTGACTTGGTTGAACAACTTACGTGAGCAAGGGAAGTCAAATAACTCAGTTATTCGTATGGTGACCTCGTTACGTAAATTTTTTGGTTATTTATTGCAAGAAGGACTTATTTTGCACAATCCAATGACAGATGTTAGACCACCCAAAAAAGCTGAGCACTTACCATCTGTGTTAACTGTTGCAGAAATTGATGCTTTGCTAGCGGTACCAACTGAAACAACACCCTTAGGTGTGCGTAATCGGACACTGATCGAAGTTCTGTATGCTACTGGCTTGCGTGTGAGTGAACTGGTAAATTTAAAGATGAGTGATTTGCATCTGCAACTTGGTTTAATTCAAACAATTGGAAAAGGCGACAAAGAACGTATTATTCCAATTGGCGAAGTTGCTGCTGATTGGTTAGAAAAATATTTTTCTAATAGTCGGTTATTGTTATTAAAAGGCAATGAGTCACCCTTTGTTTTTTAAATGACCGTGGTAACCAACTGAGTCGACAGGGTGTTTGGAAAATTATTAAAAAACTAGTTTTGTTAGCAGGCATTACTAAAGATGTTTCGCCACACACATTACGTCATTCGTTTGCGACGCACATCTTGGAAAATGGTGCGGATTTGCGAATTGTGCAAGAATTGTTGGGTCATGCAGATATTTCGACGACGCAAATTTATACACACATTTCCAAAAAGCGGCTGAGCGAAGTGTATGATAATTTTCATCCACGCGCATAATTCTCACGACGAAAATGCAGGAGAAACAATGTTAACACAGGTTAGAAACGACAATCAGAAAACGGTTATGGGTATTTTGTCATTGTTACCAGGACTGCGAGAATTATCTCATTTGAACGCAGAAATTGCTTGGTATAATGATCGTGATACACGTCTTTTGTATATTTGGCAAAGTGATAGTCGTGTGCAAGGTGTTTTAGGCGTCGAACTACTACCGCAAGATATTGCCCTAATTCGGCATGCAGCCTTAACACCAGAGTCGCGAACAGCTACAAATTATTTTGCGATGTTATCGGAATTTCAAAATCAAAATCAAACGGTATTTGTTATGGGGACGTTGGATAATCAAAAATTAATTAATAAATGGAGAAAGTCGTCATCGGAACACATAGTTTAACAATTAAATTAAGTGATTTTGAAGGGCCGCTAGATC
>AEMJ01000706.1 GCA_000166735.2 Leuconostoc inhae KCTC 3774
TTTTTTAGTGGAACCCTTTTTTAACAAAATATGCTATACTTTATTCAGCTATACGAAAGAGGTTTCAACAGTGAAAGTTGCGTTTTCATCAGATAATCATTTTGACTTAAATAAGATTGATGTTAAGCGTGCCATGCATGTACAGGCGCTTTATTTATTGAACCAATCTGTTGATGTTTATGTTATTGCTGGTGATTTATTTAATGATTTTCAAAGAACATTGTCATTTGCACGTGATATGCAGGACGCATTGGGTGATAAAATATTAATTCGATTTATTGCTGGCAATCATGACATGGGTAATGGTGTGACCTATGATGAGTTAGAAAGCGATATTGATCCACTTTATTTTCATAACAAATTTATTGATTTAACGCCTACCGTGAGATTGATTGGTAATAATGGTTGGTATAACTACGACTTTGTTGGTAACGATTATACTGAAAAACAAATTCAGCAGTTTAAAAATTCATTTTGGTATGATCGACGAATTAAGCAACCTATTTCAGATAAAGAACGTTTTAATCGTAATATGTCACAGCTACAACACCAATTAGACGTGGCTGATCATAAGCAAACTGTGGTTGTGTCACACTTTGTCCCACGTAATGATTATATTAAGCGGTTTCCAAATGGTGCATCACGTCTGGATATGGCTAATGCACTGTTAGGTAGTAACAAAGTCGGTGAAATTTTAGATAATTCTTATACTATTGCGACAATTACTGGACATCTACACTTACACCCTGCGCCATTAAAAGTTGGCAACAACATATATTACAATGCTGCAGTGGGTTATAACACAGCACGCGTGCATGAGTGGCGT
>AEMJ01000705.1 GCA_000166735.2 Leuconostoc inhae KCTC 3774
TGACTTCTGACCACGGAGCAAGCCGCCACCATATATATCAACAATCACTGGAAAATCTTGGTGACCGTCTGGTAGGTAAACATCTAGTGTGTGGCGCGCGTCAGGGGCATAATTGATGTCCTTAAAAAATAGTCGTTGCTGTCACTGGAATGGTTGCAGGCACAAAAAATGTTCGGTTTATCTTGAAATAACATCGTTTCTCCCTTTTCATCGTTTGGACTAACTGATTTCATTATACTAAAATTATGATGTCATATAAAATAAGATCGTAGTAAATCAGCAATTAAGGCATATGAGTTAATTT
>AEMJ01000704.1 GCA_000166735.2 Leuconostoc inhae KCTC 3774
ATGTAGAAAATGCAATGACCATGCTCGCAACTGTGGGTATGTCATACTAAATATGAAGCTAAACAGCAATGCTAAAACTAATTCATACAAGACATGACCAACTTGATTTAAATGCGAAATTCCTTTTGAAATCAATTGATCAGTATTTAAAGTATTCGTATAGTGATGCATATTTTTGTATACTTCCTTTAGGAAGCCATTGGTATCCCAACTGGTGTCTGTTGCCAGTGCCATCATACTTTTAACTTGATGCATCACAGTTGTCGTACCATGATTAATAGCTAATACAATTAAAGTGATTACCAAAATATAAACTAAAGCAATTGATATTGCACGCGACGTTTTTAAAACAGCAGATACCCGTTTACCAGCATTAATCGCTAGATATGAAAAAATAATTGTGAGTAGTAATAACGACATAAATTGTTTTAAAAAACAATCAGTGCAATAATAACTGCTAACACAAAGTAACGGTACAGTTGGCTATGACGCCATGATATAAATGAATTCATTGAATTCCCCCTCTATATCATTTATTATATACGAAATATCAAAAATAAGTCGGACAATATTAAAAACATTTCAGATAGTGACTATCTGAAATGTTTTTAGTGCATTACTTTTTATTTTAACACGTTTTTGATATCATCAATCATATCGTTTGGACTCGTTTTTGGTGCAAAACGTTTCACTACTTGTCCATCACGATTAACCAAAAATTTGGTGAAATTCCATTTGATCGTACTTCCTAATGGACCCGGTATACTTTTTTTCAAATATTTGAACAAAGGATCTGTATTTTTACCATTAACTGCAATTAAATGATGCATTGGAAATGTAACGCCATAAGAAAGTCGACATGCTTCTGCTGCATCATGACTAGAATTCAATTCTTGTTTAAACTGATTTGATGGAAACCCAAGTATCATTAACCCATCATCTTTATATTTTTGATAAATGGCTTCAAGCTCTGAAAACTGTGGTGCAAAGCCACACTTAGTAGCCGTATTAACGATAATTATTGGCCGCCCTCGCAGTTCATCAAGTGAATAAGTCTCCCCGTTTTCCTTCATGACAGTAAATTGATATACATTTTCAGACATTAATTTTCCTTTCTATGGCCTAAATTATAAGGTATAGGCTATACTTTTAATAATAAGATAAAAGCAGCCTTTTCCAATAGAAAAGGACTGCTTGAAAGACTATTTACTTAAGTCAACTATAATTTTAGCTTGAGATTTATCATGTGTTAGTGACTCAAAACCATCGGTCACAATATTATCTAATTCAATCGTATCAGTAATTACCGGTGCCACATCAATTTGACCACTACTTACAAGATCAACAGTTTGTTGGAAAGTTTCTTTTGAATAGGCAATAGTTGTTGTTAATTTAACGCCAGCATTCATGAGTTGCATTGGGTTAAATGTAATTGGGCGCGCAAATATTGATACAATAACCATTGTACCTCGTGGTCGTGTTGCATCAATTGCTTGCTCGAATGTAGGTTGTACCCCAGCTACTTCAAACGAGACATCTGCACCCCCAGGAATAATATTTTTAATGGCAGCTACTGTATCATCTACTTGGCTTGGGTTAATAATATCAGTTGCTCCCATTTCAAGCGCTTTATTCAGGCGAACTTCAGATAGATCAACAGCAACAATTTTAGTCGCACCAGCTGCTTTTGCGGCAGCCGCTACTAATACACCGATTGGTCCAGCACCAAATATAACTACTTTTTCACCGAAACGTAGACCACCTTCTTTAACAGCCTGAACAGCAACTGCTGTAGGTTCAATTGTGGCTGCTAATTTCATTGAAAAATCTTCTGGTAAACGATACAAGCTATCTTCGGGTACATTGACGTGTGAAGTGAATCCACCATCAGTACTCAAACCAATGAAACTGTAGCCATCATACACATCTACATCATCAGGTACATGTCCTTTAGTAATCGTTGGATTAATTGACACATGGTCGCCAACTTTATACTTAGTAACATCAGCACCAATTTTTTCAATAACACCTGAAAATTCATGACCCATTGTTAACGGTGCTTGACCACCTGTTAGTTCATCTGGTTGATCAACCGGAATAAACACTGGACCTTCAAGATATTCATGCAAGTCGCTACCACAGATACCAGCGTAAGCAACGCGAACAACCACTTCATTTGATTTGGTTGGTTTCAATTCCACTTCTTCAACGCGAACATCTTTAACGCCATGCCATACAGCTGCTTTCATTATAATTCTCCTTTATCATGAGTACGTATTTTAAAATTAGCTATCGCTTGATTTTATTATAGCACTACTCATTGAAAATGGTCACAGAATTTACAATGCAATTGTGCCTCTAAATTATCTTTTTTTAGTCACGTTATCTGAATTTTTTTGAACTATCAATCTTAATTCACGTTCAATCCAAAAATCATTTTTCGATCAAATATCTTCTTTAATTATAGAATTGAATACAGATCTATAATAGTAGTAATGTTTTATGATGTTAATGTCCAATTGTCCAACCACCGTCTATTGGCAGTACCGCACCGTTGATATAATCAGCTTGAGGGCTTGTTAAATACAGCGTCAAATTAGCAACTTCTTGTGCTGTGGCCCAACGTTTAGCTGGTGTTTGAGACGCGACTTTTTTTGCCATATCGCCATTACCAGTAAAATCTGCTGCGTTCATAGGTGTTTTAATTGCACCAGGAGCAATGGCATTCGTATGTAATCCCTGTGCCGCATAATCATACGCTAGTTGTTTTGTATAACCAATAATGGCATGTTTACTCGCAGTATAGGCTGCGCCACCACCACCAGCTGAAAAACCAGCAATTGAAGCCATATTAATAATATG
>AEMJ01000703.1 GCA_000166735.2 Leuconostoc inhae KCTC 3774
TAATGTTATATGCTGCATTGCCATGACCTCACCATCGTCGCAAGCGCGTCCAGTCACACAAAATCATCTGGCATTTGAGTGGATTTGATAATAAGTGAGTGGTAACGCATGACTGATGTAGTCTGTGATGAAAATAATGCTGACGGTTCAATGATACGCATTTCAGAAACCTTACCATGCCGAATAGTTGTTGCATGTGTTACAACCCCACCGAATACTTCACCAATTGCTTGGTGGCCTAAACATATACCAAGCAATGGCACTTTATCGGCGTATCGCTGAATCATATTTTCCATTTCACCAGCTTCACTTGGTTGGCCTGGCCCTGGCGAAAAAATGATGCCCGAAGCTTGATCTGCCACATCATATAACCGTTTGTCATCATTACGCAGTATTTTTAATTCCGTCATTTTTTCCAACAATTTGTGCTAAATTATACGTAAATGAATCATAATTATCAACTAATAGAATCATCGTTTTC
>AEMJ01000702.1 GCA_000166735.2 Leuconostoc inhae KCTC 3774
TATGCATCTCACTTTTTCTGGTCAAGCAGTTTATCGTATATATCGCCAGTATAAAAAACAAATAGTGTGCAGGTATTGACGCTAAATAGTGAGTTACAAAGATTTATAGATGCTCAAAATGGTGAAATAGTTGGTGTTAGCAGTTATGAAGATGCAGTAATTGAACTTGAAAATGGTCAGAAAAAAACACATTGGATGTGGTTTGTTGTGCCACAACTCAGTGGTTTGGGACGTAGCGAACGGGCAATTTATTATGGCATTCATGATCAAAAAGAGGCATATGCATATTTGAATGATGCAATATTAAAAAACGTTTAGAAAAATTATTACTATAACACTTACCTTAGAAACAAACGATCCGGTATTGGTATTTGGCGCAGTTGATGCTGAAAAATTCCAAGCGAGTTTGACGTTGTTTAGTCAAATTAGCAGTTCAATGCTTTATAAACAGGCGTTAGATAAATATTTTAATGGTCAAAAACATGTCAAAACGCTAGCATTATTGCAGTAAAAAGAGCATGCCACAATATGGCATGCTCTTTTTACTACGCACCAGTATAATCAGGTGCTAGTTTATTTACAGGTGGTGTGAACTTACGCATAGATTCAGCAAGATGTACAAAGTTTGTCACCAAATGATGGTTTGGTGCTTGGGTCCCATTTTCATCTGCCAGATTAGCAATCCAACCATTGATATAATCAACTTCTGTGGGCCGACCCTTAACAAAATCTTGATACATGGAAGGAAAGTGAAGGGGGTTTGATACATTTGATACATAATCAACTTGATCAACCATATCATCACGTGTTTCAATCAATTCAATACCAGCAGCTTCAGCAGCATCATAAGCTTCATTAATAAGGGGACGTGCAATGCCTTCTAAAAAGCCATCATAAGCCATGAGCTGCCCCATACGTGATTGGAACATGGTGGCAATAGAATTTTCAACGGCATTGAAGAAAACTTTAGTCAATAAAGTCCCCATGAAATTTTCTGTATAAGATGGATTTAAATGGGCAGCTTTAAAGTCAGTTTGTAGTGCAGTCATTGTTTCTGAGGGTTTCTCAGTAAGATTAGCATAGACAGACGAACCAGCTCCCTCATCACCCATAAAATCAACGTCGCCAAAATCATTTAGTATTGTAGCAATCATGGCTGTGCCACCAATAATGTGGTCATCATCAAAATATTTCTGTAATTTCTCGATGTGACCCATCCCATTCATTGCTCCTAGGGCGGTTTGACCAGACTTGAATTTTGTTGCTAAACGATCTAAAGTATCTTGTAATTGCATTTGTTTCATAAAGAATATCCAAACATCTGGCGTACCTTCATATGATTCTGGTGAGAAAATGTTAATTTTTATTTCATGGCGTTCTTTGTGATCACGCGATTTCCATACTTTATTACCTTGAGCAATTATTTTATCAAGGCTAGCCTGTGTTGGTTCAATAAAATCTACTTGAACATCTGCATTTTCTTGAAGTAATATACCATATCGCAACCCCATAGCACCCGCGCCAACTACTGCATATTTCATATATTAAATTCTCCTTTTTGGTTATTAATGGTATAATTCTAATCTTTTACACATCATAAGTCAACCTGAATCTAATTTTTTAACTAGGAAGTTATTCTGATATATCGTATAATATATTTTATAAGTTGCAAGTAAAGGAAGTTTGATATGTCTAAAGAAATTTATTTAACAGGTGACCGCCCAACAGGTAAGTTACATATTGGTCATTATATTGGATCATTAAAAAATCGTGTACAAATGCAAAATTCAGGTCAATTCGATCCATTTGTGATGATTGCGGATACGCAGGCTTTTACAGATAATGCGCGAAACCCAGAAAAAATTCATCAAGCGTTAACCGAAGTTGCTTTAGATTATTTGGCTGTTGGCATCGATCCGAAAAAAACAACCATATTTGTTCAATCGCAAATTAAAGGTTTGTTTGAATTGACAGAGTATTTTATGAATTTAGTTTCTGTTGCTAGATTACAGCGGAATCCAACGGTAAAATCTGAAATTTCACAAAAAGGGTTTGGGGAAGGCATTCCAGCAGGATTTTTAACTTATCCTGTGTCACAGGCAGCTGACATTGCTATTTTCCGTGCAACTAAAGTGCCGGTTGGAGATGATCAAGAACCAATGCTGGAACAGACACGTGAGTTAGTACGTTCGTTTAATCATGCGTACCATTCTGATGTTTTGGTTGAACCTGTTGGTGTGTTTCCACCTAAAGGTCAGGGACGTTTACCAGGTATTGACGGCAATGCAAAAATGTCTAAATCATTAGGAAATGGTATTTATATTTCAGATGATACGGA
>AEMJ01000701.1 GCA_000166735.2 Leuconostoc inhae KCTC 3774
ACTTCTCGATAGTTTCTGCTCTTATACTAAAAAAATGGACTATTTTTATCAATCAATTGATTATATGAGACTAGAGATAGAATAACAAAATGTCCTTCAGAAATATTTCTGA
>AEMJ01000700.1 GCA_000166735.2 Leuconostoc inhae KCTC 3774
AAAATACCATGTGACACAGCATCACCTAAACTACCACGCATACCTGAGGAGGTAATATCAGTTACGACACCCTTTTGAATGGCTTCAACAACAATATCATTCATCACATTTGTCAAAGATGATGGCGCCAACGTCAGATTTTTATAACCATGATCGATAATACTGCGCATGATTTTGTTAAAGACATAGTCTCCTTCACGAAAATGATGATGAAACGAAATTGTCATACCATCTCTAACAGTTTGTGTGACAACTTCATCTACTGAGTCTAAAATTTTATTCTGACCAGTTGTTGCCTTGACTTTAGGCGCAACGCGTTGAATTGTTGGCTGACCATAATCAACGCCCCTAAATATTTGACTGTCTGATTGTTTTAAAATATCGTCAGGTATATCACGTTCTACTTTATTTTTCAATGTAGTTTCCCTCCTCATCAACTAAATTATTAGCTTTAGCTAAACGCATGACACGTTCAGCACGTAATACGACTGGTCTGTCAACCATTTGTCCATTCATAGAAATAACACCCGAGCCTTTTTGTTTGGCGTTCTCAATAGCAGCGATGACATTTTGAGCAACTATAATTTCTTTTTTCAATGGCTGATATACCTGATTAACCATGTCAATTTGTCGCGGATTAATTAATGACTTACCATCAAAACCAAGTTGATGGATTAACTCAGTTTCACGTTTAAATCCTGCTTCATCGTTCAAATCAGTGAATACAGTATCAAAGGCAGCAATACCAGCAGCTCTAGCTGCATGTAAAATAACATTTCGTGCATACAATAACTCTTGTCCATCAGGATAACGATGTGTTTTCATATCTGTTGTATAATCTTCAGCTGATAACGCAATACCAATCATTCGTTCGGAAGATCGTGCAATTTCATTGGCGTTGACAACGCCACGTGCAGACTCAATCGCAGCCATTAAATGTGTTGTCCCAATCTCACGTCCGAATTCTATTTCAGCTTCAGCTACTAGGCCTTCAAGATCTCGTATCATATCTGCCGTTTCAACTTTAGGCAAACGAATCACATCAATTCCCGCCTTAACCATCGCCTTAATATCATTACGATAGAAGGGTGTATCCAGCCCATTAATGCGCACAACTAGTTCGGAGCGACCATAATCAACTGTTTTCAACGCCTCATATACCAAGTATCGCGCAGCATCTTTTTCTGAAAGCGATACAGCATCTTCAAGATCAAACATAATAGAATCAGCCCCAAAAATACCTGCGTCTTTAACCATTGCTGGATTATTTCCTGGCACAAACATCATGGTACGACGTAATTTTTCTTCTATAGCCATTACAGCACCTCCCACTTAGGTTCATCTATAATATCGAGAGCTCGTTGTACTACTGCAACAGTTCGCGCTTTAATAACCATATCCAAGGCGCCTTTATCTACCACTTTTACAATGGCGTTTTGAACGTCATACTCTGACAGAACTTGATTAATCGTTTCCTTAATTGCCTCATCAAATTGTTTAGCAACATCTGATACGAGGTCAAATACAATGCCATCCGTTCCCGGAGTTAACATAATTTGAACATCAGATGACTCCAATGTTCCCGCTATTGCGGTTTTCTTAATTTCCATTAATCTTTTGTCCCTTTCTAATGCGCATTTGCAGTTCAGCTAAATGTTGGCTAATAAATTTTTTTGTGGTCTCAGGCACTATCTCAGACCACGTTTCAAAATCATCATCCGCAATCGCTTGCCGAACTTTACGAGCTGATATTATTTCTGTTTGATTATATTGTGCTATTCTGGGTACGATTATTACGTTTATCTCTGGTTTTAATTCACGTACTAATGTTTGATTATATAAAGAAGTTGTATAAGATAGCGGTTCACTACCGACATATCTCGTTTGAATTGACAATGATAGGGCAATAATGTTCTTAAAAATACGCGCATCTATTGTTGTTTGGTAATCAATAACTTGTTGTGTATTGGTTATAAAATACGACGGAAAAGTTAAATAACTAATGATATAGTCACCACCTGCAACAACAACAACATTTTTTAAATCTTTGACCCCCTGCTTGACTAATTCAAAACGTTCATCTGTATGGAATAAAGAAACATCTTGGTTAACAACAAATACATATACTAAATTATTTTCACTTGCTGCTTTTTCAATTAAGTATCGGTGCCCTATCGTAAATGGATTCGCATTAACAACAACACTCCCTATTTTTTGAACACCTTGTGGTGCTTTTGGAATAGTATTTAAAAAATCTTGGACATCCGGTGCCCCCTTCTCAAGAAGAGCACCTTCATTTGAATTAGCTAGCAATTTAAAGCCAATATGTTCAAAACTTTGTACATATAATGGTTTTGTATATACAAATTGATGAAATCGTCCTAACAAAGCCATGCGATTTTCTAAAACTGTCATCAATTGATTAAACCTTGCGCCCTTGATCATTTCGCCAATGACGCAAGTGCCGACATATTTTATAATGTTTCCTGCGATGGATCCCGTTGCAACTAGTTGATCGCCATCATAAATACCTATTGTTTGCTCAATCACATCTAACTCTTGATCATCAAATTGGGTAATACCAAGTTTAATCAGAAATGCTTGCCAATTCTTTTTTGAGTGGCATTTGACATATAAATGTCTTGAACTGTGCTTGTCATGAACTTAATTTCCACTTAATTGTTTTGCATAATCTAAAATTGATTGTTCCACTGCATGCACATTGCCTTTACCAAAAACACCAGGAACAACGTGTGTGGCATCAGGATTTTCAATCATATCAGCCAGTGCATGTGCCACACGTATCTGTAATGGCATATCAACATGCTTCAGACCACTTGATAGTAACCCTTTAAATAATCCAGGAAATACCAAAACGTTATTCACTTGGTTAGGCCATTGCGATGATCCCGTTGCCACAACCGCTGCGCCGGCATTTATCGCTTCTTCTGGTGATATTTCCGGCACAGGATTAGCTAATGCAAAGATAATTGGCTTCTTGGCCATACGTCTCACTTGACTATCAGTTAGCACATTTGCATCTGACAAACCAACAAAAACATCTTGATTTACAATAACTTCATCGAGAGTTGCCCCAACGCTTTGATTTACTTGAGTCGTCAATTCACGTTGATAACTGTTATATTTCTGATTATCTGATCGCACAACACCATCAATATCAACTAATGTGATGTTTTTTAAACCAACTGCCAATAAAATTTTAGTTGTTGCGACACCTGCCGCACCAATACCATTAACTAATACTTTTAATTGTTGTAAATTTTTTCCAACAACTTTTGCAGCATTAATAAGGCCTGCAAGAACGACAATTGCCGTACCTGTCTGATCATCATGATAGACAGGAATATCGAGTTCCTCACTCAAGCGTCGTTCAATTTCAAATACGCGTGGCGCACCAATATCTTCTAAATGAATACCAGCAAATGAGGGGGCCATTGCTTTTATTGCATTGACAAATTCATCAACACTTACTTGATTTAACGCCATTGGCAAAGCATTCACATTAGCAAAGTTTTTATAAATAAGCGCCTTCCCTTCAACAATTGGTAAACCAGCCGCAGGACCAATATTGCCTAATCCTAATACAGCTGAACCATCGGTGATCACTGGAATTAATTTGCCACTCATGGTATAAATGTTTTTTTCGATTCATCGTTAGCAATTAATTTTGCTAACCCTGCAACTCCTGGCGTGTATGCCTCACTCAGTGCTGATGGTGTTTTAATGTCAAATTGCGACTCTATATCCAAAACCCCAGTATGTGCCTCATGAATTGACAGCACTTCTTTCATATCTACCAAAATGTCCCTCTTTTCTAATTTAGGTCAAGTTTGCATGTACTCATGTACAGTTGTTAACAAGTCTCATTCTAGTAATTGCTTAAAACCAAGTCAATACTTTTTGTCTTAAATTTTGAAATAAAAACCATAAAACGTTTAATTTTTTAAATATTTAAAATAAGTTGATTTTTTTAAATTCGTATTTTTAAAATTCATTCAATTAATTAAACGATTGTTTAATTAATGAAATACTAGTAAAATATATTTATGTGGAGGATCTCATGACCGATCGTGCATTACTTTCTCAAATTTCTCAAGATTATTACCTCAACAAATTACCG
>AEMJ01000699.1 GCA_000166735.2 Leuconostoc inhae KCTC 3774
GCAAAAGCCTGTTGTATTTAGATCTCATGGTAATCGTGCCCGTGCTATAGAAAACGGGGAAATCAAAATTGACGTTGCCTTTCTGGGTGTACCAAACACTGATGATATGGGTAACGCTAATGGTAGGGATGGTGTAGCGGCCTTTGGTTCATTAGGATATGCCTTAATTGATGCTCAATATGCGAATACATTAGTACTAATTACGGATAACATTAAGCCTTATCCTAACAC
>AEMJ01000698.1 GCA_000166735.2 Leuconostoc inhae KCTC 3774
TGTTAATTTTTTTACATCTTCCTAGCAGATCGTTTCATGTGCAAACCATGAAATACAGTATCAGGTAAGCTCACTACTAAAATTGTAATAAACACGTACAACAGTATTGGCTGCAAATACCTTATATCAGCCGCGGGTATTGCCAACATATACGTACCAGCTAAGCCAATTATTGGTAAAATAACTAGTAATTTATGCCATTGCCCTCGTAACAAAAGCCAAAAAGCGATGGTCAGTTGCATCATCAAGTAGATTCCTGGCAAAAAACCAGTGCTGCACACTTTGAACTATAAATACTTCTTGAAAATTGCGTAAAATTGTATGTAACTGTCTAAATCCACTCCAATATCTGTCATAATTGAACGCTTGATACTTTATATGATACTTCTCAA
>AEMJ01000697.1 GCA_000166735.2 Leuconostoc inhae KCTC 3774
GTTGTTAGCATCAAACACATCTTTGTTGGCAACTCTAGGTGCTGTTGTTATGACACCGGTTTGGATTGTTGTGCTAAATATTATTGCGCATACTGGCTTATTTAATTAGTCAAAAGGGGATAAATATGTTTAAAAT
>AEMJ01000696.1 GCA_000166735.2 Leuconostoc inhae KCTC 3774
CAGGCGGCTATGATACTTTGATTGTTGGTCGTGGTGGTGGTTCAATTGAGGATTTTATGGGGCCTTTAATGATGAAAAATTAGCACGCGTGATTGCTGCAGCGAAGATACCAATTATTAGTTCTGTTGGGCATGAAACAGATAATACTCTGGTAG
>AEMJ01000695.1 GCA_000166735.2 Leuconostoc inhae KCTC 3774
ACACATATAGAGATTGGATGGGCATCAGCATTTGAAAAACCAATTGTTTTGCTTTTACAAAAAGAGACAACTTATGCTTATTTAGTCAGTGGCTTAGGTGCAATTGGTAATGTTAAATACCTGTATTATGAAGATACTGCTGATTGTTTATTACAAATACAACATTTTTTGAATCAGTATTAAAAAATAGCGATTATAGATAATTAAGGGAATTGGTATGACAACTTATAAAACATTAGACAGTGCTTATATGTCTGTATTAGATGATCTATATTATCATGCAGATTTTTATAATGCACCACGTGGTTTCAAAAGCCGTGAAAAATTAGCGTTTAATTTTGCGCTTGAAAATCCAGTTCAACGTGGTATATATAAACCCAAAACGAAAAAGTAATATTATTTTTAATTTTGCAGAGGCCCTATGGTATTTATCTGGTATAATAAACTGAGTGATATTAGTTATTACAATCAACGTATGCCTGA
>AEMJ01000694.1 GCA_000166735.2 Leuconostoc inhae KCTC 3774
TGATTTCAAGGCTGGTAATATAATTTCTACCAAGTGTTGGCGACGTGCGGCTGTATAAAGCAAGGCCTCTGTTCGTTCATCCATACCATTATCTTCAGCAGGTTGCAATATGGCACGGATTGCTTCAGATATTGGATTGCCTCCCGGCTCACGCGTCGTAACTAAGTCATCCCCGAGTAAAGGTTTTAATTCAGAAATTAAAATTTCCAAAACACTAGTTTTACCCGCACCTTCTGGCCCTTCAAACGTAATAAATAATGGTTTTGTCATGATATTGGTATCCTGTTTCTTAGTTTCTTACAGTTAAGACAAAAAATATAGCATTTTAACATGGGTCACAGCATCAAA
>AEMJ01000693.1 GCA_000166735.2 Leuconostoc inhae KCTC 3774
TTCCCTTCACAATTGCCAGTCCCAATCCCGTACCACCTGTTTTACTATTACGTGAGCTTTCAACACGATAAAATCGCCCAAAAATATCGACAATGTCTTTATTTGGAATTTTAACACCGTCATTAATAACACGAATTTCAACATCTGTTTTCTTGACTTGTGCAGTCAACTTTATAAAAGTCTCTCTTTTACCATATTTCATTGCATTGGTAATTAAATTCATTAAAACTCTAGCTAATTTATCTGAGTCAGCTTCCAACATAATTATTTCTGGATTCGTAATTTGTGTTAGTTCAATGTGCTTTTCTTGTGCCTCAATTTCATAACTTGCAATTAACTGAGCAAATAAATCACCGAGACTTAATGTTGAGATATTAAGCACTGCATCATGTGCCTGTGTTTGCGAGAAGGCAAATAAATCTTCGACTAAAACCTTCATTTGATTAGATCTATCATATGCTGTATGAATATATTTCGCTTTTTCTGCTGAACTTAATGTATCAGCATTCATTTCAACTAATCCAAGGTAACCAATAATAGCAGTTAAAGGCGTTCTTAGATCATGGGAAATATTAGTAATCATTTCATCTTTTGATCGTTCACTTTCACGTTCTTCTTCACGAATTTGGCGCGTATTTTTAGCAATTTGATTTGACGCGTCAATTAAAGCTTGCGTTTTAGGTGCATATGAAGCATGCCATTCAATCATACTATCAGAATTTTCACGTGCTATACGCTTCATATCATGAATGAAATGGTTTAAACTTTCCGCTTGTCGCCATCGAACATACTGCCAAATGAGAATCGTTGTACTGCCAACGATAAACAGTAGTATCAACAGCCATTGACTCATGATCGGCGTTAATTGGCGATATAATTGTAACTCAGTGATTCCTGCTATGATAGACCAACTAAAAAGCAGTAGTAACAAAAATGTCACTACCGCATAATAAATTTTTGTGCGATTGTGCTTAAGAAACAACGCAAAATTTTTCATTAGTTGACTTCAATCTTGTAACCAACGCCCCAAACAGTTTGAATCACTTGATTACCATTTGTTGCTTCTTCAATTTTATCACGCAAATGAGAAACATGAACCATCACTGTTTTAGCTGATACAACTGATTCTTGCTGCCAAACACGTTCAAAAATATCATCAGCTGAAAAAACACGATTAGGATGAGAAGCCAGTAAGTAAAAAATACCAAATTCTAAAGCTGTTAAATTAACTAAATCGCCATCAGCTGTTTTAACTTCATGGCTATCCTTATTAATAACCAACGAACCGATGTCCAAAACATCTGGCGTCTGATCCTGAACTGAATTTTCTGCACGTCGTAATAGTGACCGAACACGTGCCATCACTTCGAGTGGGTTAAAAGGTTTGGTAACATAATCATCTGCACCAGTTATTAGGCCTTGAATTTTATCCATATCACCAGATTTTGCTGACAACATTAATATCGGGATACGACTATCTTTTCGAACAATTTTAACAACTTCTAAGCCATTCATATTTGGCATCATGACATCCAAAACCATAAGCGCAATATCTGGATTTGTATTTAACTTAGAAATGGCTTCTTTTCCATCACTTGCCATAACAGGCTCATAGCCTTCATTTTTAAGATAAATCTCAAGTAACTCAGCAATTTCAATATCATCGTCGACAACTAAAATTTTCATTTTCAGCTCCTTTTACTTTTTGGCCTGTGCTGCTTCCAAACGTGCTTGTTGTGATAATTGACTAATGGCTAAAAATCCACCTTTCAAACCAGAATATTGGCGATTCCATCGAAACGCACCATAAGCGACAACGGCTAAAATAATATAAGCTACTGGTGGCAAAGTTGGATTAATGACTTTTGGCAATAATCCAAGAACAATGAAACCAATAATCCATGCGGCGATGGCACCAATTAAATATAACCACCGATAATTTTTTGCTTGGCATTTTTTATTTTCTTTGGGTCAGGTGTTAGTTTCAAAATCACCGCTGTATAAATCGAACCACCAAGAGCTGCAATCAAAAATAGAGAAACAATGCCAGCACCTTGATTATTAGTATTTTTTGAAAAGAATAGAGACAAGCCAAATACGGCACAAAATAACATTAAAATTGCTAATGATGTATCCGCTGCTAAGTTCCAAAATTTATAATCATGCAATTTTTTTGCCAATTTTTTAGGATCTAAAAATTGCTGTACAGCTTGAGTTGGTGTGCCATACAATTGTGCTGCTGTTTGACCCGTTCCTTGAGCTTCAATGAGTTTTTGCTCAACTTCATTTGTGACTTCCATTATTTTATCAGTAGATAATTGACTATTTTGAAGCAATAATTTTTTAAAACGAAAGATAAAATCTTCATTTTTTTCGTTAATTGCTCTTTTTTTCTGACATGGTGATCCCTCCAAATTTATGTACACAGAGTCTAAGTCTGCTTAACTATTTTTTAACATATCACTATTTATTTCTAATTAACAAGTAATCTACACATTAAATCTGAATTCAATGATGTCACCGTCATTAACAACATACTCTTTTCCTTCTGAACGCAATTTTCCAGCCTCTTTAACTGCTTTAACGGATCCAAATGTATTCAAATCATCAAAAGCAATCGTTTCCGCACGAATGAACCCACGTTCGAAATCAGAATGAATCACACCAGCTGTTTGTGGCGCTTTCATACCAGATTTAAAGGTCCAAGCACGTGTTTCTTTCCCACCAGCCGTAAAAAAGGTTCTTAAATCAAGTAAATGGTATGCCGCGCGAATTAATTTGTTTAAGCCTGGTTCTGTTACACCAGCCATTTCCAAAAATTCTGCTTTATCTTCTTCTGCCAACTGGGCAATATCTTCCTCAGCACTAGCAGACAAACCAATGACATCTGCTTTTTCAGTTGCAGCAAAAGCCTTTATGTCATTAAAATATCGTGATGATTCAGGATCAGCCATGTCATCTTCTGCCAAATTAGCAACATAAAGCACTGGCTTACTCGTTAACAAAAATAATCCCTTAACTAATTTTTCTTCTTCATCAGTGAAACTAATCGAGCGAACAGATTGGCCTGCTTCTAGTGTCGGTTTTATTTTATCTAATACGAGTAATTCTGCTTTAGCTAACTTATCTGAACCTCTAGCCGCACGTACTACTTTCGCGTATCGTTTATCCACTGTCTCAAGATCAGCTAAGATCAATTCAGTATTAATCGTGTCAATGTCATCTAATGGATCCACAACGCCATTAACATGAATAATATCATCCCCATCAAAAGCACGCACAACATGGATAATAGCGTTTACTTGGCGAATATTTTCCAAAAACTTATTGCCAAGTCCCTCGCCTTGTGAGGCACCTTTTACAATACCAGCAATATCAGTAAATTCAAATGTCGTTGGTATAATTTTGTCTGCAGGCTCTATTTCTTGAATACGTGCTAAACGATCGTCTGGTACCTCCACCATGCCAACGTTAGGTTCAATTGTGGCAAACGGGTAATTAGCCATTTCTGCGCCTGCTTTAGTTATTGCATTAAATAATGTTGACTTGCCAACGTTTGGCAAGCCGACAATTCCAGCTGTAAGTGCCATATTTCAAATTATGTGACAAATGGTTTTCAATTCGAAACTTATTTTTTTACAGAACATTTTATGATCAAAAAGAAGTTTACGACATCAATACGATTTAAATCACGTTTCCTTTCCTAGTTAAAAGAGATTATTCAGCCTCAGCTGATACTAAAATTTTTTTAATCGTTTATTGAAATCAAAACGTGACATCATAATGCCACGCCCGCACTGCGTGCAAATCAATTTAATATCTGCACCGACACGTGTTACCTGCCATGCATTAGTGCCGCAAGCATGAGGCTTTTTCATCTCTACAATGTCATTTAATTTGTAATTTAATGGTTCTATCATACTAATCAACCTCAATATCAAGCAAATTTAAAATACGACTCAAATCATCATTTGACATATAGTTAATCTCTATTTTACCATTGCCCTTGCTACCAGCATTAACTTTGACTTTTGTGCCAAATTTTTCTTCAAGTTGAGTTGCTACTGACATAGCAAATGGTGAGACTGTTTTAACTGTCTTGTCTGTCGAGCCATCATTCATATTTCTAACCAGTGATTCAACTTGACGGACATTCAAACCTTGCATAACAATCGATTGTGCTATTTTTCTATTTGTGTTTTATCTTTTAAACCCAATAATGCACGGGCGTGTCCCATTGAAAGATCATCAGTTTCTACTAACGTTTGTACAGTTTGTGGTAGTTTTAAAAGACGCAAGGCATTTGTTACAGTCGTACGATCTTTCCCAATTTTTTCAGCTACTTGTGTTTGTGTCAATTGCAACTGTTTCATTAAGCCATCATAAGCTTGTGCCTCTTCAATGGCATCTAAATCATCACGTTGCAAATTTTCAATTAAAGCAACAGCAGCCATCGTGTCATCATCAACATCTCGTATAATAGCGCTAATGTGTACTAAATCGGCTAACTTTGACGCACGCACGCGACGTTCACCAGCAATGATTTGATATTTTTTGTTGTAACGGCGTACAATGATTGGTGTCAGCACACCATTTTCTTTGATAGACTGTGCTAATTCTTGCAGCTTGTCGTCATTAAAATGATGACGTGGCTGAAATGGATTAACTTCAATATCAGGCAGCTCAATCAGCACAATACTTTCACCGTCTGTCACTTTTTTTGTAACTGATTTTGTATGTGCTAAGGCTTCTTCAGTCACATTATTTGCATTAAACAACCCGCCTAAGCCTTTGCCAAGGCCACCTTTTTTAATTGCCATATTGTTTTAAGACCTCCTGTGCAAGCTCACTATAGACTTTTGACCCAATTGAACGTGGATCAAAATCAATAATTGCCTGTCCGTATGAGGGGGCTTCGCTCAAACGTACAGAACGAGGAATAACGGTCGTGTAAACCTTGTCGCCGAAATAATTACGTACTTCCTCAGAAACTTGTTTGGCCAAATTTGTGCGACCGTCATACATGGTCAGTAAAATACCTGAAATATCTAGATCAGCATTAAACTGTTGACGAACTAGTTCAATCGTATTTAGCAACTGTCCTAGTCCTTCTAACGCATAGAATTCGGTTTGAACAGGAATAAGAATCGCATCAGACGCTGTAAAAGCATTAACAGTCAATAAGCCTAGAGCCGGTGGATTATCTATCAAAATAAAATCGTAATCATCATTGACCTCTGATAACGCTTTTTTTAAGCGATATTCACGTTTTTCTTGACCTGCCAACTCAATTTCTGCCCCGGACAACTGAATTGTAGCCGGTACTAAATCGTAATTATCTGTTGGCACAATAACTTCTCTTATGGGTACAAGATCAACCATAACATCATAGCTATCACGCGCCAATTCAGACTTATCGACACCAGAGCCACTTGTAGCATTTCCTTGCGCGTCTATATCTACCAGTAACACACGTTTACCAGCTTGTGCCAATGCTGCACCTAAGTTAACGCTTGTCGTTGTTTTTCCGACGCCACCTTTTTGGTTGGCTAATGCAATTATTTGTGCCATGTGATTTTGACGTCCTTTCTATCAACATGTTCACTCATCATGTACATGTTTGTTATCCGATTGGTTTTTTACTAGGCGTTCCAGCCTGTCTCGGATATTGTTTTGGTGTTTTTATTTTATTTACAATTTGAATATACCGCACATCACCATTAGGCAACGAAAATTCAAATTCATCGTGCAACACCCCGCCTAGTGTGGCTAAGGCCTGTTTCCCATCTGCTAATTCTTGCTGTGCAGCGGCACCCTTCATAACGATAAACTTGCCACCTTTTTTAACAAACGGTAATGTATACTCAGCTAATACACTTGTCCGGGCTACAGCACGTGCCGTAGCATAATCAAATGCTTCACGATACCTTAAGTTTTGACCAATGTCTTCAGCACGGCCATGAATGATTTCAACACCAGATAAATCAAGGGTAGTCACTACTTCTTGTAAAAAATTGATGCGCTTTTGAAGTGAATCAACCATTGTTATCTTTAACTGTGGGAAAACAATTTTTAGTGGTAAGGACGGAAAACCTGCGCCTGTTCCAATATCAATTAGCGTTTTTTCAGCTGTCTGAAGATCTTGTTCATAAAATGAAACCGTTAGTGAATCATAAAAATGTTTCAAATAAACATCATTTTTTTCGGTAATAGCCGTTAAATTAACATGTTCATTAGTGGCGATTAACATGTCAAAATAATCTTCAAACTGCTGAATTTGATGTTTTGTTAAAGTAATACCAGCGTTTTTAACTGCTAAAATAAACTCTTCGACTGTCAATTTTTTTGCTCCGTTTCAAGTTTGTTCAGCACAAAAAGCGCCAATTACAACTAATACTAGAATACCTGAAAAAAGCCTAATTTTCAAGCTTCAACGCTTTAATTATATCATTATTTGTTTTGATAATTATTCTAAAAACATAGTCTGGGTGTCATTTCCCCCTTAAGGCTATTTTTTCACGTTATTGTCAAAATTAGTCAGTACTTAATTTAAAATTTCAAATTCAGACATTTAAATATCCCTAATTGTTTAGAAACATATATATTGATTTTTAACATTTGTGGTTATATAATGTAACTAATCTAGGAAAGGGGGTCATAACTTTTGAATTATTCTATTGAATCAAATTCGATCGTTTTGGCCGCTTAACGGAAAAGCGGTCATTGCGATTGCATCGGCCACGATACAAATCGTATCGTGGTTTTTCATATTTGATTTTTTAACAACAAGTGGTTCATAAAACAACATGTCACTTAATTTACTATTGTTTATATATAACGAAATATTGCCACCTGATATTTTTATGCCCCTACTATTATTAAACAGTTTATTTTAAACCCATTTATCTCTCATCAAAAAATAATATACCTTTTTAAATATTACACTGATTATTTTTTGATAAGACTGTTCCATAGCTATTTCATTCTCAATCAACTGAACCACGTATTATAATTTATTTTACAAACACTCATTTTTTATTTTTAGATAACTAATATATATGCGAATATTGAATTATGTGTTATATTATATATCTAACTAAAATTTTATCATTGAAGGTAGATAATTATCATGAACGGATTAGAATATAATATTATTTCAGAATGGCGTCGTGAAGTATACGGCCAAACTACTGGTGATATAGAACTTACACATGTTCCTAAACGTGTACAACAGTTATGGGATGATTTCCAGACCGCTCATCAATTGGATAATGACATGAAAATCCAAGAATTTGATCGTATTTTAACCGATTTCCAAGCCCACGGTTGGTTAGCTTAATTAACCTACTATTTTAAAAAATACACTTACAAAGTAGGCGTGTTTTTCTTACAACTAATTGATAGACGTTAATCAGTTAGTTGTGCACTTATTTACCTTCGACCATTTTTTAATATATCATTATTTCTAATCAATAAAAAACACTGTGAATTCAGTTCTTAAACTGAGTTCACAGTGTTTTTAAATTAATGCCGTCGGTGGGAGTCGAACCCACACGGTGTTGCCACCACTGGATTTTGAGTCCAGCGCGTCTGCCAATTCCGCCACAACGGCAAATAATCACCTGTTGCTTTATTATTTTAAACAACTACATAAGAATACCAAAAATATGAAACAGCGTCAACCTTTTTATTTTCTAATTGTCTTCGTGTTGAAAAGCGTGTGCCACATGCTTTAATGCGTTATCTAATAATATCAAGATATGAGAGTCACTTAAACAATACAAAATTTCACGTCCTCTTCTGGTCGTCTGAACAAGTTTTGCCTCACGTAATACTTTTAATTGATGTGAAACGGCAGATTGTTCCATGCCTAAACGCAAAATGATTTCCGATACAGTATAAGGGCGATCTCGTAATAATTCGAGAATTATTAAACGCTGTTTATTACCTAACACTTTAAAAATTTGTTCTAATTCAATGATTATTTCTTTTTTCATAGCTCTATTATAACAGTTAGAGAACTGAATATAGCGTATCCATTTTCAAATCGTTATTTGTTATATTTTATACTAATTTAATCTTTGAGGGTTATATTAATGACAACAATAAAACAAGTCATCTCAAACAACGACAAGTTTTAGAAAGGCAGGTACTAATCTATGATTCTTATTTGCAGATGAAGCAGTTCTGCACACGAAACCCAATGGGTAACATTTCTCTTTTTAAATATTTAAAACTCCCTCCTAAACTCTCACTAAAAATACCCTGATGGTTCAATATAACCATCAGGGTTTCGTGTTTTCATATAAAAAAGTCGTCAACAGACGACTTTTAATAAATTACCAATATATTATTTACTGCTACGAGCAACCATCGATGAAATCTTAGCATGACGTGCAATATATGCTGCTTGTGATCCCAATGAATCCCAGAAACCATCACGTGAATGTGCGCCAACAAT
>AEMJ01000692.1 GCA_000166735.2 Leuconostoc inhae KCTC 3774
GATGTATTAGGTAACAATGTTAGTGCTGCTGAAGATTCATTTCAAGATAATTTGTTAGAGTTCCCCCAGTATACGCGACCAGCTGAATTTCGTGGTCGTAAGGTACCTGATGTGTTGCTGAGTGGAAATCACGCAAAAAATCGCTGAGTGGCGACTAAAAGAGTCATTAAGAAGAACATGGCAACGCCGCCCAGACTTACTAGAAAAACGTCAACTCACCAACCAAGAACGCAATTTACTAGATGACGTAAAGCACGAGTAAGCGTTTAAGCGCGGTACCGTGACTTATTTTAAAATGACAAGCAGATCCTGCTTGTCATTTTTTTTAGCGTTATAAGTGATTAATATCAATACGAAAGGCCTAAAATATCGTTAAATATTTTAGGCCTTTCACATTTAAAACTTATTATATTTTTTACATGTTTATATAAAATGATAAAAATGAATAAAAAACCATTTTAATTAATGAGAAATAAAGAATTTATCAA
>AEMJ01000691.1 GCA_000166735.2 Leuconostoc inhae KCTC 3774
TGATTTTAATGTCTAAATATGGTGATGATCAACAAAATGATTTAGAAAAAAGATTTGGGGGATAAGATAAATTTTTCGAATATTAGGACAAAAAAAGCGTTAGAAGTCGCTATGTTAATTGAAAAATACAAGAGTAAAAATGTCAAGCAATGAACCTAAACGATTACCTGTTACGCTTCAAGAACTTTTGAAACCATATTTTCCAGTAGAGACTAATTTTGAACGAGTTAAGATTATCCGTCACCCATTTAATCAGTGGGAAAAAGATGGAAATTCAGACTATGTTGAGTATCAAAAGCGTCAAAATAAACCTATATTTAATGATGTTGATTTTGTCGTTACAACAATTGGCTTAAAAGGTAAGGGTGAAGCTAGTACATTTGTAGGGGTTTATAAAGTTAAGTCTTCAGAACAGCAC
>AEMJ01000690.1 GCA_000166735.2 Leuconostoc inhae KCTC 3774
CGCTTTGTCAGGCCGCGGTGTGCATGTTGTCACTGTCAACGACTATTTATCAGCACGTGATGCCGAACAGATGGGCCAATTGTATAATTGGCTTGGTTTGTCGGTAGGCGTTAACGTAGGGGATTCACCTGCGGATGAAAAACGTGCAGCATATGATGCTGATATTACTTATTCAACTAATTTTAATATTGGTTTTGATTATTTACGTGATAACA
>AEMJ01000689.1 GCA_000166735.2 Leuconostoc inhae KCTC 3774
AAATCTAACGAGCCATTGCCATTAATTGTGCCACCGACAACAGGACTATTTTCAGACTTATCAATGAGTTGACTTTCACCAGTCATAAGAGATTCATCAACTTGACTGTGACCTGTGATTACGACACCATCTGCTGGAAATGCTTCTCCTGCTAATACTTGGACAATCATGCCAGGTTTCAATGTATGAAGCGGCATATCCATTATCATATCGCCATGCCTGACATGGGCACTATTTGGCATTAATGCTCGTAATTTATCTGTGGCATCACCAGCTTTCATGGTTGCTGCCATTTCAATACGATGACCTAATAGCATAATGACCGTTAAGGTAGCAAATTCCCAGAAAAAATCCATGATATGAGTACCATGAACGAATTGATTGGCTAGTAAAGCATAGATTGAATACCAAAACGTAACTAGTAGTCCCATGCTAACAAGGCTCATCATTGCTGGTTTTTTGGCTTTAATTTCACTTTTGGCACCATCAAAAAATGGCTTTGAACCAATAAAATAAAGGAGCACAGAGAGTATAGCTGTGACCCAATTACTGCCAGGAAAAATTAGTGTGAATGGTAAAGATAAACCCATGAAAGGTGTGATGAGAATGATTGGGATCATTAAACCAAAAGACCACCAAAAGCGGCGTTTCATGTCAGTCATATCCATATTAGACATACCAGGGTCAGCAGCCATATGCATGTGGTGCTGTGACATATCATGATCAGCCATATTTTCAGTCATAGGCATGTTGGCCATATTGTGATGGCTATGTTCAGTCATTTTCATTGTTCATCCTCCCAGTTATTAGGCATGCAATTACACGCCACAGTTTCAGGTGCAGTACTCAGTTTTTGCGATAAAGTATCTTGTAAGCGCAAAATATCATATCGCGATAAAGGTGTTGAAGCAATGGCATTTGTTATAGCATCTCCCACACACATCGCGCACATCGAGTTAATGGTCTGATGAAGGGTGTTTGTCATAGCATCTTGCTCAGTGATGGTTGGTTTATAAAGCCGATCACGAACAGCGCCATTATCAATTAAATAACTTTTATTTGTCAACCGAGTGATGAGCGTTTTGATCGTTGATGGTGACCAGTCTGTTTTAAGGCGCATAACACGTATAATTTGTCGACTTGTTGCCTCTCCAAGTGTCCAAATAACACGCATAATTTCCCACTCACTGGTGGTCATGTTTTTATTTGTTTTTATCATATCTATAGTTTACATTTGTAGACTTATAAAAGCAAGCGCTATCTCGTTGTAAATGATATGGTAATATAGTTATTAAGAGGTTTTGACATGGAAAATTGGTTGACAAAGCGTGCGCGATTAACGCCAAACCGTGTGGCAGTTGCCGACGGCAAAAAGCAAATGACATTTGACCAAGTAGCAAGTGAAGCAGCAAATATTGCTGGGAAAATTGCTGCGTTGCGAGATAAAAATGAGCGTGTGGCACTGATTATGAGGAATAGTATACAGGGTTACCTTGTTATTATGGCATTGCAACAGCTCGGGAAAACAATTGTATTTATTAATCGACGACTATCAGCTAGGGAAGTGAATTATCAGTTGGCTGATGCATCAGTTACGGTAGTGTTGACAGATGATAACTACGATAAAAAGTTGACGGTTACGCAGCAAATTAAGTTTTCTGAGTTACCGGAAAGTAGCGCGGCAATACCGGTCGCTGAGTACCCAGAAGATTTTGTGACAAGTGTCATGTACACTTCGGGTACTACAAATAACCCAAAAGGTGTCATGCAAACCTATCATAATCATTTTATGTCGGCGGTGGGCAATGCTTTAAATCTTGGCTTGACGGCAGAAGATACATGGCTGGCTGTGGTGCCTATTTTTCATATCAGTGGTTTTTCTATTCTAATGCGCAGTCTGATATACGGTATGCGAGTCATGCTTGTAGAAAAATTTGATGCGTCGAAAATTAATAAGTTATTAATTCAAGATTCAATTACGACAATGTCTGTTGTACCAGTCATGTTGAAACAATTGTTAGCGGAACTGCCAAAAAATGTGAACTATAATGATAAATTTCGGGCAATGTTGTTAGGCGGTGGCCCAACGGATAAACTGACTTTGCAGCAAGCACAGGCACATCATTTGCCAATTATTCAATCCTACGGCATGACAGAAACTGCTTCTCAGATAGTGGCACTTGATCCAACTGATATTCATGATAAGTTGGGTTCAGTTGGGAAACCATTATTTCCAGTTTCTATTGAAATAAGGGATCAATTTGGGAAATCGGCTCAAAAAGGCAACATTTGGATTAAATCACCAACTTTGACAGTTGGGTATCTTAATCAGCCAGCTAAGTTAACTAAAAATATGCAATCTGGTTGGTTTAACACCGAAGATTTTGGTTATTTTGATGCCGATGGTTTTTATATGTTCAAGGTCGTGCCGGCGATATGATTAGCTCTGGTGGTGAAAATATTTTTCCGGATGAAATTGAAGCCACCTACGCTAAAATGCCTGGATTAGATAACATGGTTGTTGTTGGGGTACCAGATCAACTGTGGGGATCGATTCCTGTTGCTGTTGTTACCGGTGTGAATTTGTCGATGGATAAGTTACGTCAATATGGACGTGATAACTTAGCGCATTATAAAGTACCAAAACACTTTTACATCGCTGAAACATGGTACCATACAGCGAGTGGTAAAACTCAGCGTCATCGTTTTGTAGCTGTGTTATCTGAATTAAAAGAATTGAAATAATATTAATAATAGGAGAAATACGTGAGTTAACGTTTCACGTACTAAAATTATGACACAATCACCAAAAAATACTGATGTTCAGGCGCTTTTTAATAAAATTGCCCCTGAGTATGACAAAATGAATAACATTATCTCTTTTGGGACCCATAAACTATGGCGCCAAAGGGTGATGACTAAAATGACTTTTCCTGTAGGGGCGCATATCATTGATTTGGCAACGGGGACAGCCGATTGGGCAATCGCATTGGCAGAAAAAAGTGATACTACGGCAGATGTTACAGGGCTTGATTTTAGTGAGGAAATGCTTGCAATTGGGCAGAAAAAAGTTGATGTCAGTGATTTCTCTAATAAAATTACCTTGATTCAAGGGGATGCGATGGCATTACCATTTGAAGATGATACGTTTGATATTGTGACAATTGGCTTTGGACTACGTAATTTGCCTGATCCAGTGCGCGGATTGCAGGAAATGTATCGTGTACTAAAATCGGGTGGACAGCTTGTTATTTTGGAAACCTCTCAACCCGATAATCCACTTGTGAAACCATTTTGGCAACTCTATTTTGGTAAAGTGATGCCAATATTTGGCAAAGTCTTTGCTAAAGGAAAATATATAGAGTATAAATACTTGGATGAAACAACTGAAAACTTTATGGATTACTTGACTTTAGGGCAAACATTGCTGAAAATAGGATTTCAAAAAGTGACTATTTCACGTTTTAATCTAGGTGCAGCAGCAGTACATTATGCAATCAAGTAGGTCAGTTGTAAAAAGTCGATTAAGATATACTTTAATCGACTTTTTTGTTGGTAGTAAATATAAAAAAGAAAACCTCATCAATATGTCGCCGATAATTCTGCAATTTGGCATAGTAATTAACAAACAATGGTAAATGGCCGGTCTTAAATTCTAGGCAGATAGGTTTCTGGTCAAATGGGTTGCATTTTCTGGATATTTTATTCTGTCCAAGTTATTGGGTTCACTTCAAATATACTGCGGCCTTTTTTATTACAGTTTAATATCTTAGTATTGTTGATATACTAGGCCATGTCAAATCGTGGTTAGCGATAGATTTCTATAAGTAGACCTGTCCTGTTACTTAGCTTCCTTACCACTTAATAATAAACAAGGTAACACAATTGCGAAGGCAAGCCATGCTAACCAGGTAAAACCGTTTGACAAAGCCGTAGAATATAAATGTTGTGCCAAATTTGGGTGCGAAGTTAATGCAGTTTGTTGTTGTGTCAACAACTGGGTAAACTTGTTAGAAACAACCATAGAAACTAACGATGTGCCATATGCGCCACCAACATTTTGGAAAATACGAGTACCAATGGTAGCTTCTGGGACATCTTGTTTAGGCATCCCCGTGTAGGCGTCAGTCATCAATGGTACAAAAACCGTGTTGATGCCAACACCACTAATAAAGAGAATAACACTAATCAGCCACATGCTGGTTGTTTCATCAACTTGTGTCAAAGCAACTAATCCTGCAACAACTAAGATAAGACTACCGAATACCAAATTGCGTACGCCCAATTTATCCATTAATTTACCCGTTAAAGGACGTGCCAAGAACATACCAATACCCTGTGGAATCAATGCATATGAGGCATTTAGGGCACTAAATCCACGTGCTGATTGAAAGTAGGTCGTCAACAATAGAGATGTACCGTTCATGATGATGGATGCTAAAATCAAGCCAACTGTGGCACCGACATATGAATGGAATTTAAACAAATGTAAAGGTAAAACGGCGGTTTCTTTACGAATATAGGCCCAAATCAGATATAAAATGAGCAAAGCAATACCCAATATAATAAAAGGTTTAGTTTCGCCATTCCAAAGTGTCTTATCTGCCTTAACAACAGCATAAATTAAAGCTGTCACAAAACCGCCCATCAATAAGGTACCAACTAAATCAAATGGTTTGCTGGTGTTTTGAGCTGGCATGTGTGGTAACTTCCAAAAAATGTCAATAATAGCTAACAGGCTGACTGGTACGTTGACCAAGAAAATCCATTCCCAAGAAGCAGAGTTCATAATAAGGCCACCAATAATTGGACCGAAAATTGGACCTAACATCATAGGTAACCCAACAACAATCATGAGTTTCCGAAAATAAGGACCAGCCTGTTGTACTAGCAAAGTCGTCAGCATTGGAATTAATAATCCTGCACCGAATCCTTGTATAATACGTGCAACAATTAACCAATTTAAATTTGGTGATAGTGATGCAATGATTGAACCGACCAGAAAAATGACTTGGGCCCAAAAATAAGCTAAACGGCCATCAAACCGATTTAATAACCAACCAGAAAAAGGAATCGCAATACCCATTGTGAGTAAATATGCACTTGCAATCCACTGAACGTGGGCTAAAGTGCTATGAAATGTTGTGACGAAGTGTGGAATAGCAATGTTTACCATTGTGCCATCAAGCATAGGTGCAAGGGAGCCTAACACAAGAATCCATGCCATTGTCATAAGATCTTGTGGGACTTTGTTTTGTTTTTTATCTAACATAGATAACTCCTTTTTTAAGTACATCGTGTACTTAAATTATGATACGTTGTGTATCTAAACTGGTCAACTTTTTTAAGGACCACAAGGTGCAATGCGTATCTTAAATATGTTAAACTAGAGTTATGACAGAAACTAGAAGACGCGGGGACAACCTCGAGACAACAATTTATAACGTGACACTTAATATTTTAGAGCGTGATGGCTACGATAAAACGACTTTTGCGCAAATCGCGCGCGAAGCTAAAACAAGTCGTAGTGTTTTATATCGTCGTTGGGATACAGTATTTGAATTAGTGCATGATGCCATTGCACAACAAAACATGCAACATAATTGGGACACAGTTGTGATTGATACGGGGAGTTTACGTGGAGATTTAATTGCTATAGGTGAATTTTTTCAGTCTCATGGTTCACATATGAATGACGAATTTATTCACGCCGCTGCCACGGAATTCAGCTTAGGTTCACCAACTGCGCGACGCATTATGATGCAAGCTTATCGGTCGGATTTAGCCTTAGTAAACGGGTTTGTGAGTCATGCTATTCAACGAGATGAATTACAGCATACGCCAAGTGAACGTGTGAGGTTGTTGTTATTTGAAATTTTACGTTATCATGGCATTTTAATTCACGAATTAGTTTCACAAGATGTTGTTGCTATTGTTGATGAAATTATTTTACCAGCATTTTTTGCAGGTGGTCGTGATGTTAAGTGAGTACGTAATGATTGTGATGGCAAATGAGTTATGGTTAATGCAACAACACCTCTAACTTTTGGTGCTATCAAAGTACCATTTAGTTCTGAAATGTATAACGGTTTATCTCAAAAATATTTAGCAGAACCAGTAATTTCATATTTATTTTGACTAGACAACCATGAGTTTAAATTCATTTGAATATTTTGACATAAGAAAACCCGATAACTTTCTGAACAGATTTTTATGCTGTCCAAGTTATCGGGTTTTCTTCAATTTGATGATGTTTCTTTTTGAGACTGCTCCACCTGGGATCGAACCAGGGACCATCACATTAACAGTGTGCTATTCTACCGCTGAACTATGGAGCAATGAGTTGTTTAAACAACTACTAAAGTATATCAAGATTAAAAATAAATGTCAACACTTATTTTTCAGAAAGATATTTTTTAATTTTATCAAGTGATTCTAACAA
>AEMJ01000688.1 GCA_000166735.2 Leuconostoc inhae KCTC 3774
ACGTTTAACTGAGGTTGGTAGTCATTCTTTTGTCGGTCAACTGCAGAACGCCCTATCAACATCACAAGATAAAAAATCACGTGTTGAAACGATTGCTGATCGTGTCGCCAGCTATCTTTTCTGGCTTGCTTTAATTTTTGCCTTGATTGCCTTAATTGTTTGGACCAGTTTACGTGGTTTGAGTACTGCGATTAACATTGCTGTAACTGTTCTCGTGATTGCTTGTCCCCATGCACTTGGCTTAGCTGTACCATTGGTTGTTCAACGTACAAAATCAGTAGCAGCCGCACAGGGCATTTT
>AEMJ01000687.1 GCA_000166735.2 Leuconostoc inhae KCTC 3774
TTGCTAACCAAAAAAGCTTAAATTAGCACAAGATGCACAAAAAGATCAAGAAACTGAAACAGCCCGATTAGATCAACAACTAGCAGACATTTCCACTCAGTCGCAAGTTAGCAATGAACAAAAAGCTATAGTGCAAACAAATTATGCGACAGTGCAAGCAAAAATGGACAGTTTAGTGACTCAAATAGGATTGCTACAGACACAAAAAGATGAGGCACAACAGCAAAAAAATAATGTTGAGAACGCACTAAAAAGACTCGAATGTGCAGTTAACGGCAGCAAAAAAGTAGTGCTAATAATATTGAAAAAAATGAACGTG
>AEMJ01000686.1 GCA_000166735.2 Leuconostoc inhae KCTC 3774
TTTCGCGTTTTTATATAGCTCTTCAGCGGTGTCTAATATATCATTATATGTCAAATCTTGTAGTAACATAATTTTATCAAATAAATTTGTACCAAAAAGTACATCATCACCGCGCAAAGCAATACTTTCTAATGAATTTAAACGTTGTATGCCTTCTCCTAATGTTGCGCGACGTAAAGATTCAAAAACTAATTCTTTACCATCAAGATTTTTTTTATATTCAGTCAATTGATTGTTAATCGCAACTGTTAATGCTTCGTATTCAGTTGTTTCTGCGAAAAACGTCATGAATTGATAGTTTCGTAGCAAATCAAATGATGTTTCAAATTCGGTATCAATGATACCTTTATTATACAGGTTTTGATACCAATCTGTCTGTTCTCCAAACAAAATATCAGATAAGATATCAGCAGCTAACACAAATTTAGTCGCTTCTTTTCCTGTCCTAGCATTTGTTGGTAATCGCATGCCAAAGCCAATTTTAGGACGTGACACATCAAATTTTTTAGTTTCTTGTATTATTTTAGGCTGATTAATTGGTGCTTGAAAAGTTTTCACGTTAATTTTTTCAAGCGTTTTTGTTGTTTGATTATCCCTAACAACGCGTAGCATTTCGTCAGGATCAAAATTGCCAACAATTTGTAATGTTAATTGGTCTGATTGATAAAAAGCCCGATGAATATTATATAATAGTGCCGGTGTGATTTTCAGAATTGATTCTTTTGTTCCTGCAATATCTTCTGATAACGGCGCACTAGGATACATGAGTCCCATAAGTCCCATGTAGACACTCCAATTTGGATCATCATCATACATTTGAATTTCTTGCCCGATAATGCCTTGCTCTTTAGCAATCGTTTTTTCACTAAAATATGGTGTTTGCACAAAATCTAATAAATGTATGAGTGCCAAATTTAAATTTTGAGTTGTTGAAAACAGATAGCTTGTTTGATAAGCATTTGTAAAGGCATTAGCATCAGCTCCAAGTTCACCAAAACGTGTAAACGCATCACTTTTTTCTTTTTCAAATAATTTATGTTCCAAAAAATGAGCTGTCCCAGCTGGAATATCCACTGGTTTATCATTGTTAATTTGAAAGCGTTGGTCTAAAGCCCCAAATGGTGTCGTAATTACAGCAAATGTTTTATGATATGATTTTTTTGGAATCATCACAACTTTTAAACCATTAGATAATGTTTCCGTTATAACTTTTTCTTTCAGTCGTTTGTATTTTTTTTCAATCATGATAATACCTCAGGCATCAAAGTAAACCGACTTTGTAAGACTACTTCACGTGCCATTTTCGAAACATCAGCTGATGTTACAGCATTAACCGCAGCAATCCAAGCAGCAACTGTTGT
Organism: Leuconostoc inhae KCTC 3774; assembly: GCA_000166735.2. Classification (GTDB taxonomy): domain Bacteria; phylum Bacillota; class Bacilli; order Lactobacillales; family Lactobacillaceae; genus Leuconostoc; species Leuconostoc gasicomitatum. Next base: position 1,362 of record AEMJ01000686.1, read on the forward strand.
TTCTCGATTTGTTAACAATCTTGAAAATACAAGTCCTATTTCACTAGCGGGAGAATCTTGTTGACTTAAATAATCATTTATCAAGCTAGCTTTAATAGCTGACAACGTTTCCTCAGAGAAATCACCGACTTGAATGGCTGTTATTTGTGCTTGAATCATGGTGTCCGTTTGTGCAACTTTATCAGCGTCCAGACCGGCCGCAACAGTAATAAATCCGGTATCATGCTGCCACCGCGAATAAATACTATACGCTAATGACTCCTTTTCGCGAATGATTGTAAATAATTTAGACAATGGTGAACCGCCAAAAAGTGCGTTCATGACCAAGGCGACAAATCGTCTTGGGTCTGAGGGTGCAATTGCTAATCGATAGCTCATTGTCATAATTGCTTGGTTAATATCTGCCTGTAAATCCGTTAGTTCGTTTGTTTCTGAGAGCAATTCTTGCCGATAAAATGGTTTCAACGACTGTTCTTGCCGCGCTAAAAGAGGCCATGTCGTTAATTCCGACACAACACGCGCTTCATCAATATCCCCATAAACAACGATATTGATTGTATCATTGTTTATCATATCCTGATAAACCTGGTAAACACCCTTTGAAGTAAGTGACTCAACATCACTGGTACGTCCTGATGATGATATTGTCATTGCAGGCAAATCATAAGTTAATTCACGTAATTTAGACATTGCGTAACGTTGTTTATCATCTGTTAAACTATCTAATTCATTCATTAAACTTTGCTTTTCTTTTGTAAAAATTGGCAAATCAAAATAATCGTCCATGATTAACGGATTAAAAATCATGTCGCGCAAAAAATCAAATGCATCATGTAATAAATTATTTTCTGCATCAATATAGGTTGGTGCCGGAATTTGAAGTGTGTACCGCACATGATGTGTCTGTCCAAAACGCATGACATCCGTTTGATACTGTGCGCCGTATAAGTCAATCGTTTTTTGGGCAACCATTTGTTGACTGGGATACTTATTTGAACTTACGGCCGTTAAATAAGTCAGCAGCGAGCGTGCTGAAACCTTATCAACATCTAATAAGGGCGCAGCAAAATCGACAGCAATATGCATTGTTTTAAATTGTGTTGTGGGCAGAACAACAAGGTTCACACCACTTTTAATTTGAATTTTTTTCATAGTTTTTATAGTATTGGCGAAAATAGTCGGCTAAACTTCTGAAGGAAAGTTAACCAAAACGACTGTTGCTCAAAATCCTCAATTGTTAATTTTGTTGCATCTTTAATGTCTTGTTCAAACATATCCTCTAATCGTGCTGCGAAATCTGGATCATAGACAAAAGCATTTGTTTCAAAATTTAAGACAAACGACCTAATATCCATATTGGCTGAACCAACTGTCCCAATCTCGTGGTCAATACTAACGACCTTACTGTGCAAAAAGCCACCATCATAGCGATAAACTTCTGCACCCAATTCAATTAGCTCTTTAGCATAATATTGCGTTGCGCGATACACGATTGGATGATCAGGACGGTCTGGAATCATCAAACGCACACGAACACCCGACATAACAGCTATTTCAAGCGTTTCTAAAATGGCAGCATCTGGAATAAAATATGGTGTTTGAATCGTTATTTCTGTTCGTGCTGAAGCAAACATTCGCATAAATCCTTGCTTGATTTGTTTCATGTCATTATCTGGTCCACTTGATACTATTTGAACCATAGCTAGACCTGGTAATTGAACGATCTCTGGAAAATATTCAATTGTTTCGGAAAGTACTTCTTCAGCTTCGGCCGTGGCATTCCAATCCATCAAGAAGCGACTTTGCATAGATAATACCGCATCACCATGAATACGAATATGCGTATCTCGCCAATGCCCAAACTTCTTAAAATAACCAAGATATTGATCTCCAACATTGAAACCACCTATATAACCTATAGTGCCATCAATAATGGCTATTTTACGGTGATTTCTAAAATTGAAACGCAACGTCAAAAGTTGAAAACGTCGCATCAAAAACGGCACCACTATTCCCCCAGCATCACGTAAGCGCTTGTACATGTCTCGGTGTTGTCCATGCGAACCAAATTGATCAAAAACAATTCTGACTTCAATGCCCTCTTGCGCTTTTTTGGTTAATAAATCAATTAATTGGTTGCCAATTTTATCGTCATAAATTGTAAAATATTCCAAATGAATATGATGTGTCGCATGCTCAATATCTTCAAACAATGCGTTAAATTTATCAAAACCATTCGTAAAAATTTGAATTTCATTGCCACGTGTTAACACAGCATCATCAGATGTTAAAAATAAACGCACTAGTTCGGAAGCGGAGTCAGGAATTGGCAACAGTTCTTCAATTTTTTCAAGTTGTTGCCGTTGATTATATGCTATCTGCTCTAACCCACGCATATCCTGTGTTCTTAAACGGAAAATCTTTTTATTTGAAATACGACTACCTATCAAGAAAAATAAAAAGCCAACAACAGGTAATGTTAGTAAGACAAGTAACCACGCCCAAATAGTGGCAATATCCCTTTTTGACTAAAAACAGTAATAATCGCACCAAAAGTGTTAATAATTAGGAGCGTTACGATAATTATCCACAATGAATCTCTTAGCATGCCGTTCCTCTTTCAGTTTCTAATACTACTAGTTTACCATTTTTTACAATTGTATGACAATTAGCATCGATAAATAACTTAAATAAAAAGCACAAAACAGACTAGTGATTATCAATCTGCTTGTGCTCTTTATCATTCATGATGTACTCATTATTTTTTACTAACAAATCAATCATTTTAATTTGAAAACCATTTATTTTCAATGTGTTTCATTCGACCATCTTTTTTAAACTGAGATAGTGTTTGATTAACAGCTTGTCGTAATTGATTATCCGATTTACGGAAACCAACAGCTGTTTCATCAACTGAGAAACCACCAACTGTAACCGTATAGTTTCTAGGGTTTGCTTGATGGGCAACATAATATCGTGCATAATCTTCATCAATTAGCAATCCATCAATTCGACCAGCATTCAAATCATTAAATGCTTTATCAAAAGTATCATAACCAACAACTTTTTGATCTTTAACATACTGCTTGAGTACCTTTGGATGTTGGTTAAAGCTTTCATCACCACTAGAGGCAGTTTGATCGCCAAGCACCTTGCCTTTCATATCAGAAAAAGAATTAATATTATTTTCTTTAGCGTGACCAAAACTTGTGTCGCATTATGATACGTATTTGAAAAAGCAACCTGCTTCTCACGAGCAGCCGTTTTAGTATAACCATTCCAAATTGCATCAATATTGCCAGTGTTGAGTTCAGTTTCTTTCATTGACCAATCAATTGGCTGCCACTTAACGGTAATTCCCATCGTTTTAAAAACAGCATTGGCCAAATCAACGTCAAAACCAATAATTTTACCGTCTTTGTCTCTAAATCCCATTGGCACAAAAGTGTCATCCAAACCAATTGTAATTTGTTTATCTTGTTTAATACGTTGCCATTCATCAGTTTTTGACGTTTCTTGGTTAGCTTGCGAATTATGCTTGGCACCTGCACTTAATCCAACTGCAAGCCACACAACTATACCGAAAAACAGCAAACCAATAATTGCATTCACAACTATTTTTTTCTTCATGCTCACCATTAACGTGCTACCTCCTTTGAAAAATCAAAGACACGATCTGATACTATTTCCGCAAAAAATTGATCATGTGTAATAATAAGTTGTGTCACACCACGGTGTTTCAATGTTTTAACAATTTCAGCAACTTGCTTAGTTGATGCTTCATCTAGTCCACTCGTTGGTTCATCATACGCTAAAATTTGTGGATCCATCGCTAACGCTCGCGCAATTGCTGCACGCTGCTTTTGTCCTCCGGATAATTGAAAAGGATACAATTCCGCTTTGTTTAACATGCCCAATGTGTCAAGAATACTGCGTGCTTGATCTTTGGCCGTTGCTTTATCAATTTTATTAACATTAATGGGCGCCAGAATAATATTGTCTAACACCGTATAATTTGGAAAAAGATTAAAATCTTGAAAAATCAAACCAACTTTAGCGTCTGTACGTGTCCCATCAACTGGTAAGCGTTCACTATTTAGGGTCACTTCACCGGCATCTGCAGTCTCTAAACCAGCTAATATTTTAATCAAAGTTGTCTTTCCGATACCAGAAGGACCAACAATACTAAGTACCTCACCATCGGAGACAGTTAAATCCAAATCCCTAAAAATAGTATTATTATTATATGTTTTAGTTAATTTTTTAATTTCTAACATTGCTTATCTCCAAATATTTAAACGTTTTTCGGTACGTCGCAATAGTACAGTTACAATCGCCGTCATGATAAGATAAATTAATCCAACGAGCAAATAAGGAATTAATGTCACATCACGGCTGGCAGCGATATTACCTGCCCGTAGAATATCTCCTAACCCAATAACGTATACTAATGACGTATCTTTAACCAGGTTAATGACTTCATTGCCAAAGGATGGTACAACAATTTTAATTACTTGGGGTAGCACAATTTTAAAAAATGTTTGTATTTTTGTAAAACCCAACACCTTGGCCGCATCATATTGGCCACGAGGGACAGATTGCAACCCACCACGGAATATTTCAGCCAAATAGGCCGCATAGTTAATAATAAAAGCAATAATAGCTGCTTCGAATCTTGGAAAAGAAATACCCATCATACCTAATCCATAATAAACAAAAATTAATTGTAGCAATAATGGTGTTCCTCGCATAATCCAAATATACCCATTAATTAGCCAACGAATCGTAAAATATTCAGATTTCATACCAAGGGATACAATGATTCCCAATGGGATAGACCCAATAATTGTGAAAAAGAATACCCCCAATGTCATTTTTAAACCTGACAATAAACTCGGTAATAATTCTAGAAAATAGTTCATCAGTTACTCCTTTTTTAAACGTCATTATTAATTACGTTACTTTCAATTAAAAAAACTCTTGCAAAATGTTTTGCAAGAGGACGCGTCAGCGTGATACCACCTCAGATTTTAATTTTGTTCACACAAAACTACTCTGTCAGTCTTTTATAGCAAACACAAAACGCCCTCTGAATACAATGCATTCAGAGGCGTTTTTACGCGGTGCCACCTCTTATCACACAATCATCACTGATTATGCCTTAATAAGTCAAAAGACTGTATGCGGTAACGGGCAAATCCGATGTGATCTACTTCATTCAATCACACACTCGCAAATGTGTTTCATTTAACATAATCATTTGCTCACATTACCCGCAAACTCTCTGAAGAAAATGTTAAACTACTCTTCTGCTCAACGTTTTTTAATATATTTCTTATTATAGTCTTTTTATTTTTTTGTCAATATTTATTTTAAAAACTGAAATAATGACCAAGTGGGATAGTAGCAAATTGTGGCTACAATAATATTCAAAATAGCAGTCGGTAACACTTCAAATACGAAAAAAGTGACCAAACTCACATTTGCACTGCCAATGATAAATCCAGCACCATAGGTAACAACGAGATAAACAATTAATCCAATCAAAAATATGGTTATACCGCTCAGCAAACGCTCATCTAGTACTTTGTGCAGCTGTTTCATCACAGCAACTGCTACAATAAATGCCAACGTATACGTACCGAAAATACCTGTGTAGTACATGTCAAATAATATGCCAATGAGTATAACATACAGCCAAAATGGCATATCTTTATCTACCTCAAATTGAATAGCATAAAAGAGCCAAACCAATGTGAGTGTTGGCAGAATGTACCATGGAAAAGCAGTCAAAATACCACCCATACCAGCCATTAATGAGCCATCAACAAACAATAAAAAAATAAAAGCACCGGATATACAACTCGTAATCGTGTTAACTGCCAAAATGCCATTATTGCGCTCCAATCTGTGATACAGCAACAACTACTGTTGTAACGTTACCCAAATCAGCCGCTGGTTCAATATTAATTTGCTTAGACAACCCATAGTCATCTCGGGTCACACTTGAAACCTTTCCAACATAAAGTCCGGCAGGAATAACACCACCCAATCCCGATGTTTCAACCAAATCTCCAGCTTTAATCTGATTTTCTGATGTGACTTGACTCATTATTAATTGATTTTTTTCACGATTAAAGTCTGTCACAATGCCATTAACATCTCCATTACCACCCTTAATTGTAATCGCAAATCGATTCGCATCTTCACTTGTATCAGATATAAGTGCCACCTTCGAATTAGTTGTATTTACCTCACTTATTCGACCAATAATGCCAGCACCAGACAATACTGGCATCCCCTTTTTAAGACCTGATTTCAGTCCTTTATTGATAACCAACTGAGACTGCCATGTCGTTGGTGACCGACTAATAGTGACCGCGGATACTGTCTTATAATCTGTCAAAGTTGCTTTGAGCTTCAGTTGATTTTTGAGCGTTTTATTTTCTTCTTCTACTGTTTGAAGTCTCACCTTATCTTGTGCAAATTCATCAATTTTTGATTTTAGTTCACGATTTTCTTCAAACGTATCTAATAAATTACCAATGCTATTAGCTGAGCGACCAATAGCTGTAGTTGGTACTGAAATAATACGACTCACACCACCAGCTAAATCATTGCTAAAACGCTGAAAAAAAGGTGGTGTGTTTGTTCGCTTTGCCCACCAATTGGATCCCGCTATCAGCCCCACAATCACAATGAGCGAAATAATAATTGTTACAACAGCGCGCGACGAAAATATTTTACGCATTTTGTATCCCCTTGTTTCAAAAATAAAAGCGTAGCGCAAGCGCTACGCTGGTGTTCAATTTATCTCATTTGCTACTTAACTTTGTCGCATCACGTCAATAGACTTCAATGCTTCACCTGTACCAATTGCCACAGCATCAAGCGGTTCATTAGCAATTAAGACTGGCACCTTTGTCGCTTCTTGAATTATTTTATCCATATCACGCAGCATTGCACCACCACCAGTTAATACCATACCATGGTCAATAACATCTGCAGCTAGTTCAGGTTGTGTAGATTCTAGGGTTTCACGAATTGCAGCGACAATTTCTTGAACCGGCTCTTGAATTGATGTTGCAACATCTTCAGCTGTGACATCAATTGTTTTTGGTAAACCAGTCAACAAGTCTCGTCCACGTACTGATGCATTAGGTAATGTTCTTGCTAATTCTAACGAAGCTGCACCAATTTCAATTTTCAAGCGTTCTGCTGTTGGTTCGCCAATAGTCACATTATATTTATTACGTACGAAATTAGCAATTGCTTCATCGAGTTTATCTCCGGCTATCCGAATTGAGCGACTCGACACAATGCCGCCTAACGAAATAGTGGCAACGTCAGTTGTTCCACCACCCATATCCACAACCATAGAACCTGTTGGATCCATAACGGGTAATCCTGCACCAACGGCAGCAGCAAAAGGTTCTTCAATAACATACGCATCACGAGCACCTGCAACACGAGCAGCATCAATAACAGCGCGCCGCTCTACAGCTGTTACACCTGAAGGCACACCAATAGTAACATATGGCTTACCAATACGACCACCTAACGCTTTTTGTAAATAGTAACGAATCATTGCTACTGTCGTATCATAATCTGCAATGACACCATCACGCATCGGCCGAATAGCCGCAATGCTAGCTGGTGTTCTGCCAAGCATATCTTTTGCTTCTGAACCCACAGCAACTACTTCGTTTGTTTGTGTATTTCGCGCAACAACAGACGGTTCACGCAAAACAATACCACGTCCTTCAATATATACATATGTGTTGGCCGTACCAAGATCGATACCGACGTTTCGTTGTCCAAATGAAAATGCCACTATGCTGCCCCTTTTGTGCTTTCTATTATCAAAAAATGCGCACACCTTATTTTATGCTTAACTTATAATATTGTAGCATAAAAAAGCGTTTAACTGCCGATTAATTTGCACGGACATATTTAATATTACCTTGTTTTCCCGCGACGCCTCGAATACGGTTTTGAGATGTGAAATCTCGCCAAATTTTTTGAAATGCCGGAAATGTTGCTGGTGTGATAACAATTTCATCAATTTCACCATCACGTAAGTCGATTAATAATTGTTCATAATCCATTTAGTCACCTCACAATATAGTATACAATATTTTCTTTTAGCACTCAAAACAAAAGAGTGCTAATTTTAATTGTAATTTAATATTAAGGTGTTATACTAAGACTATATTATAGAAAGGAAACGTGTGAAATCACTGACAAACGATTTGTTGACTTAGTGCAATATCTCACACGACTTAATATTATGGCATCACAAGACCCATTTGGATTTGGCAATATTAATTTTGATGAAATGATGCGTGCAATGAACGAACAAATGCAGTCGGCACAACCTGATAATCAAGCTAATATTAACCAACAACAGAATAAAAAAGATAAAACTAAAAAAGACCTACTTTACTAGAAGAATATGGTATTAACCTCACACAACAAGCACGTGATGGTAAGCTTGATCCAGTAATTGGCCGTGATTTAGAAGTCGCTCGTACAATTGAAATACTTAACCGTCGAACTAAAAACAACCCTGTTCTCATTGGTGAACCTGGTGTAGGTAAAACAGCAGTAGTTGAAGGTTTAGCGCAGGCAATTGTTGAAAACAAAGTACCTGAGAAATTACGTTCTAAAGACGTCATCCGTTTAGCTATGTCTGCTATGGTACAAGGTACTGCTATGCGTGGACAGTTCGAGGCGCGTATGCGTCAATTAATGAAAGAAGTAGCTGACAACGATGATGTAATTTTGTTCATTGATGAAGTTCACGAGATTATGGGCGCTGGTAATGCCGAAGGCGGTATGGATGCCGGTAATATCTTAAAGCCAGCCTTAGCTCGTGGCGAATTCCAACTTATTGGTGCCACGACCTTAAATGAATATCGTAAAATAGAAAAAGATGGCGCAATCGCACGACGTTTTCAACCTGTTCAAATTGAAGAACCATCAAAAGAGGCTACAATCCAAATATTGAAAGGTATTCAACAACGTTATGAGGCCTATCATCATGTCACTTTTACCGATGATGCCATAACCGCTGCTGTTGAATTATCAGATCGTTATGTCCCTGAACGGTTTTTACCGGATAAGGCAATTGATTTAATCGATGAAGCAGGCTCTCGTAAAAATTTGACCATGACAATTGCCGATCCAAAATCAATTCAAACAAAAATAGATGCTGCCGATCAATTAAAGCAAGATGCAATTGACAAAGAAGATTTTGAAAAAGCAAGCTACTGGCGTGATCAAACCAATCAGCTCGAATCTCAAAAAGCTCAAGTTGAAGCGCACCCAGAGATGTTCAAACCACAATCTGTGACTGAAAAAGATATTCTTCAAATTATTGAAGATAAAACAGATATACCAGTTGGCGATTTAAAAGATAATGAGGCTAATCAATTACAAGAACTAGATAATCAATTGGCGCAACATGTTGTCGGACAAGACATTGCCGTTCAGACAGTTGCCAAAGCCATTCGTCGTAATCGTATTGGTTTAACAAAATCAGGTCGTCCAATTGGGTCATTCTTATTCGTTGGCCCCACTGGTGTCGGCAAGACTGAATTAGCTAAGCAACTAGCAAAAGAAATGTTTGGCAGTAAAGATGCCTTAATTCGTTTCGATATGTCTGAATATATGGAAAAACACGCTGTTTCTAAAATGATCGGTGCCCCAGCTGGCTATGTTGGTTATGAAGAAGCTGGTCAACTAACTGAACAAGTACGACGTCATCCTTATTCACTCGTTTTAATTGATGAAGTTGAAAAAGCGCATCCTGATGTGATGAATATGTTCTTACAAATTTTAGATGATGGTCGCTTGACTGATGCACAAGGCCATGTTGTCAGCTTCAAAGATACTGTTATTATTATGACTTCAAATGCTGGTTCAACTGATACTGGTAACGTTCCAATGGGATTTAATCAGCTAGACGCACAAAACAAATTATTACAACGTTTAGAAAATTATTTCCGACCCGAATTTTTAAATCGTTTTGACGACATTATTGAATTTGAACAATTATCAAAAGCAAATCTCTTGGCAATCGTTGATCTCATGTTATCAGACATGAACAATAATTTAGCTGATAATAACTTACATGTTAGTGTGAGTGACGCAGCAAAGTTAAAATTAGTAGCACTTGGCTATAATCCAACTCTTGGCGCGCGACCTCTACGTCGTGTTTTACAAGATAAAATTGCAGACCACTTAGCTGATTATTATCTAGCACACCCTGACGTAACTGATTTATATGCAGATATTGATGCCGATACAGATGATATCATTATTTCTAAAACAGAGTACATTAAGGCTTAAACGTAGCTTTGAAATAACAATAACTTAATTTTTATGCGGCGACCCACCAATACGCCATTGGTGGGTTGCCTTTTAATTTAACCAACAAACATATAGCATTATAGTATAATAATTACTAATGAGGTGATCTACTAATGAACGAAGTTTTAAAAGAACAATTTTTAATTGACAAATTATCTGATGACCAACAAAGTGTCATTGCTGATATGAATACCTATATTAATGATAGTATTGTAAGAAAACAACATGCTGTCGCTATCATTCAAGGCGCTGCAGGTACTGGCAAATCCGTTGTTTTGATGCAACTTGTTCGACAATACATGACAGATAAACACTATAAAACAGCCTTAGTTGTTAATCATCCAGAACTTTATAAAGCGTACCAAGATATGGCAAAAGATTTTTCTGGACTGAATCCACGTGATATTCGGCGACCAACTGCACTCATTAACGATGCACAAAAAAGCAATCATAAATATGATGTCATTTTTGTTGATGAAGCACACTTATTATACTCAAAATCTGAACCCTACGCTCACTATCGTGGCAAGAACCAACTGACTGATCTAATAAATCTCGCCAAAATTGTTGTGGTAGTGTACGATTTTAAGCAAGTTTTTCAATCAAAAATGTACTGGTCACAAGAATTATTGATAGATACGATTGGTAATCATCCCCATAAACAGTTTAATATGGATTTCCAATATCGCATGATTGCCAGCGATGCACAAGTTGATTGGATGGATAAGCTAACCGCACAAAAACCGATTACACCCTTTCCCAACAATAGTCATTTTGAATTCGAAGTCTTTTCAACTGCTGGCGCCCTTTACGAAAAAATAAAGGTTAAAAATAAAAATTTTGGTTTAAGCCGAGTTGTAGCAACATCAGGATTTCCTCGAATTGATGGTCGGCATAATGTCGAAATGGATTCTTTTTCATTACCTTGGGATGAATGGGATCCGCAACGCACACACTGGGCTAAAAGAGAATCTTCTATCACACAGGTTGGCACAATTTATACGTTACAAGGTTTTGATTTAAATTATGTTGGCATGATTATTGGTCCATCCTTTGGTTATGATGCCAAAACGGACAGCATGACGATTATCCCAGAAAAATACTCGCACAAAGAAATTTTTAAGAAACGTCAAGATCTACAATTCACATCAGCACAATATCAAGAATTTATCGCTAATGTATTAAATGTATTAATCAAACGTGGTAAATATGGTCTCTATTTAACAGCTTATGATGATGCGTTACGAGAACGATTATTGGCTTTGCAACGCGACAATTAATCATTTGTAATTGAGATTGATTATTTTTTCAGCACATATGATCACTAAAAAATCGTATGATATTGAGTGAACGCCACTGACTATCATACGATTTTTATAATGAATTTGTTAATATCTATAGTTGACCAATGAATTGCAAGTACTCTGATGTTGCCATTTTGTTAGGATTTGTTCCCAGTTGATTTAATGGTACGTCAACACCTAATTTTAAATAATAAGCAGACCAGAAGTCTGATATTTGGTGTTCACCATCCCCAAATTGCATGGTTTCCTCATCAAAATCAATGACACTTTTAAATGCAGCCGCTACTAACTGAGAACAATAGACCCCTGG
>AEMJ01000685.1 GCA_000166735.2 Leuconostoc inhae KCTC 3774
CCATAAAAGCCACTGACGATTGTAGGGACTGTTAGTACAATTGAATAAACTGTTAGCACTTTCATTGTCCAGTTCAAATCACGATTACTTAAATTACCGTAGGCATCTGAAACTGAATTGATAACAGCCATCGCTAAATCTGCCATGTGCTCGGCTTGACCAACTTCAACACGTACATCATCAATGTGTTCGACTTCAAAGTGTGCAACTTCTGTTTTAAAATCTTGCTTAAACGCATCAAGCATCACATGGTTGTTCGCTAGCGAATTTTGAATATAGATGGTTTGCGTTTGTAATCGTAATAAATCATTCATTTGCTTTGTGGTACGTTTATGGCGTCCCAATTGTGTTTGAATCACACGACGCTTACGATTGATTTCTGATACTTGAGCCACATACCGTGTCATTAGTGAATACAACCCCGTCATTACAAAATCAATTGCACTAATTTCATTATCATTCTCACGTTTTTGTCGATTTTTAGGATCTAATAACACAGCTTGAATATAATCTGTCACTGAATGCGAAAACGTATATAAATCGCCATGCGCAAACAAAATACCGATGGGCCGCGTTTCAACAGTACTTTCATGATATGAAATAACATCAATTACCATTAAAGACTCATCAGCTTCATTGTCATATTCCATGCGTACCGCCTCATTGTGATCAACAGCATACCCAATAATTTCATTTGTTAGTTGATGCTCACTCACTAATATTTGATTGTCCTCTGTCGTTAAATTGGACACGTGGTACCAAGTAAAGTTATTAAATTTTCTAACTGTTTCGATCATCTCTATACGTCACATTCATTGGATTTGATAAAATTGAATGCGCAACCACTTTAAAACCTTCACGTTCGTAGAAGCGTTGCGCGCTGACATTAGCAGTTACGACTTTCAATTCAAGTGGTTCTTTGACCATCTCACGTGCCTTTTTTAATAACACAGCACCAATGCCTTGTCGTTGCCAACCTTCTTTGATAAATAATAAATGTAAAAAGCTATCCCATTCTGATAACGATGAGAAGCCGACAACCTCATGATCAAATACAGCAACTGTTATTATTTCACCCAAGATAGCTAAATCAAAATCAGATAGTTTTGGTGACTTCACCCAAGGAAAATTAGTGACACGCGTATCCAAATAAATGCGCGCAAGTGCATCAGAGTCTTCTGATTGCATTGCACGCAGAATTAAGTTGTTATTTCGCGAAGCATTTTTCTGCTTAGTCATTAATGTTTTCTTTCCCCTCGCTCTCTTAACGTCACAAATTATCAAATCTTGCTTTTTTAATACGGTGGCATCGCCATCATTTCAACATATCAGACTATATTATACCAGTTTTACCGTATGACTAAAAACCAGTACTAAACAGCCGTCTTTTGTAGCATCACAATATACCACATTGCATCAGCATAGACTGCGTGTCGTGATAATTTCTGCAAAAATTCACGTGTTTCTTTTGGGTAATCTGTAATATATCCTTGAACACCTAACGCGTAATTACTATTGATATCTGCTTCCTTATTTAAGGTCCACACGTACAATGTTTTATGTTTTTTAATCACTTGACGTGCAATATTAGTATTCACATTGGAATATTCCATAGCATAAAACGTATTAAACTTTGCATCATTAATACTATTAACAACTGGCGACAGTAAGCCTATTGGTCTATCAGAATATTTTGCCAACCGCTTAATTGCATTTTGATTCATTGACTGCAACTGCGCACGATTTTCTGTTAGATATGCCCCATACTTTTTTTGAAAATGAACGAGCTGTGCTGTTGTAATGGTTGTGTTGATTTTTAGTTCAACAAGCAATTTCTGATTTAATTGATTTGCGCGTTTAATATACGCAATAAATGGCGTTGCAGTAATGATTTTTCCATTCTCTTCGTAACGTAATTTTTTAAAATATGCCAAGGCGTCTCGTTAATTTGATAAGTTTTACCATTTTTAGCTTTAATTTTATCATCATGACTTAAAACATAAACACCATCGCTTGTTGCTTGAATATCTATTTCTACATAGTCCGGTTTTGTTTTAGAAACCTTATTTAGACTAATAATCGTATTTGAGGCATCACTTTCTGATGACACACCTTTGTGTGCAATCACAACATAGTTTTTAATGGGATGACTAACAAATTTGCCTGACAGTAAACTACTAGATGCACCAACTAAGCCAATAATAATAACTTGTATTATTCTCAAATATAATTTTTTATCTTGTAATCGCGTATGAGCAATTTGTTGATCTTTAGTGATGAAAAGTAACAATACTTGGCTTGTAACAAAGTAAAAATAACCAATCGCAATGGCAATCAAGATATTTACCATGCTGCGATTCAAGCCAGTATTTAGGACTTGATCAAACAATCGTTGTAACCAAAAGAATCCACCGATAACAGCAATTGTCATTAACGCATACTTTCCAATTGTTAAAAGAAACTGTCCGGTCTGAAACTTTGTTTGTTGCCAACTATGTGTCACATTAATCTTCAAATTTTGACGTGTTGTTATCGCAAAATAAGGTACCAATCTTAATCGATACGCCAGCAATAATAACCCAATATTAACCAAACCAATTATGACCCACATAACCGGCGTCATGATAGGATCAATAAATGTCTTTGGAATTGTCAGATAATAAGCAATTGGAAATTTAAAACCAACTTGATTTAAGGGTATAAATAACAATACCATAACAAAAACAGCGAGATGAATTTGTAACGATTTTAAACCAATCAAAAAATGTTGTCTACTTGCTAGACCCCATATTAGCAACATGCCCGTAACAACAATTACTATTAGCATCATCCAAACAAAAAGTAACCAATTAACGTCAGCCCGTAAGTCAGCCAATTATTACTCAGATAGGTTAATAATTTGCCTACACTCCCAGTCGCAATGCTATATGCACTTGGCTGATAAGATTGAATTGTGTCAATAATATGTGATGACAAGTCATTAAATAAAAATAATACCACAACTAAAATAACTGAGAACCAATGTTTACTTAATCTCTGCTTCCCCATCTCAAAATCTCCATTATCTTTATATTTCTTATTTCAGAATAACATTATACTGCCATTTTTCAATTTTTTTGTTTGGTACTTTTAAACAATAAAAAAGCTGTGTTGCCTGACCGGCAACACAGCACGAATACATTAACGTTTGGTACTACGCTTTGCTTTTTTAATTTTACGCTTCATATCACGCTCTTTTTGCAATTCTAATTCACGTTGACGTCGTATTTTAAAGGGATTTTGTAAGAAAAATGTTTGAATGGTTTGAAACAAGTTTCCGACTACCCAGTACAATGATAACGCACTTGGTACAGCAATTGCAGAGAAAAAATCACGACTGGGAAAATATACGGCATTGCCTTGGTCATCCCGTTTTGCTCTGGTGTGGCTTGCGTTGATAACCACGATGAAGCAAATGTGAAAAGTGCTGCTAAGATTGGCAAAATATAGTAAGGATCATTATGTCCTAATTGTAGCCATAAAAATTTACCTGATCTCAAAACTTGTGAGTTATAAATTGATTGATACAACGCAATCAATACTGGCATTTGCACAATTAGAGGTAACATTGATGCAAATGGATTTACGCCAGCATCCTTATACAGGGTTTGCTGTTCAGCCATCATCAACTGACGACTTTCCGTGTCTTTCCCTGGGTACTTAGACTGCAACGCCTTGAGCGCTGGTTGTACAATTTGCATCTTCATCATTGATTGAATTTGATAAACCATTAATGGCAAAATCAAAAAACGAATTAAAATTGTAAAAACAATGATTCCCATGCCATAGTTATTACCAAACCATGCCGAAGCCCCTAATATAGCAGAGGTAAACGCCGCTACCACGGCACTCCATAAACTATGTGAGGCCACATGACCGCTAAAGCTTGTACCAGCAATAATGATAATAATTAACGCGATGACAGCCAGAATAAGCGGTAACGGACCGATTTTTTTAAAATGTTTGTAAAACGTTTCATTCTTCTTCCACTTTCAGGATATTAGCTAATTTCAGCACATGCACGATTTGTTCTTTGATGAATTTTTGACTTTGCTTTGCTACTGCTGGTCGTGCAATCACCAATATATCAAGTTCGTTAGGCAATTGTGGTTTTAATTCCAAAATACTTTGGCGAATACGACGCTTTACCCAAACACGATCATGCGCTTTACCAACTTTTTTACTAACAGAAATTCCTAGTCGAAAATGCTTCTGATCGCTTTTACCTAACTGATACACAATAAAATATTTATTGGCAACCGACCGATGTTTATTAAAAACAAGTTGAAAGTCGGTTGGTTTTTTAATTCGAAAAGTTTTTCTCATTTGATTTAGTCTCTCTTGAGGATTTGATATGTTGGTGTTGGTCACCTGTTACTCAGTCACATAATATGCTGCTGCCTTTATAGTAGCTATCTATTATATGGTCTTTTATTAAATAAAAAAGCCACTGCATAGCAGCGACCTTGTTAGGCTGATAGAACCTTGCGGCCCTTTGCACGACGGCGAGCCAAAACTTTACGACCGTTGCTTGTGCTCATGCGCTTACGGAATCCGTGTACGCGTTCACGATGACGCTTCTTTGGTTGGTATGTACGCTTCATGTGTGTTCACCTCCATTCGCGATTTTTTACCTGCAAAAACTTTGCAATTCGATTTTAATCATAACATGAATCAACTATGTAAGCAAGGAAATTCATCTGTTTTTATGTCTAAAAATTTTTTAGTAAATGCAATACTAACATTGTACCC
>AEMJ01000684.1 GCA_000166735.2 Leuconostoc inhae KCTC 3774
AGATCCTACGGGTCACCTAACAGCTGGCGCAATTATTGCGCCGCCTGAAGGAGATGCCGGAACTGGTATGGTAGCCACTAATAGTGTTAAAAAGAGAACAGGAAATATTTCGGTCGGTACGTCAATTTTTTCAATGATAGTGTTAGAAAAAATCTTCAACATGTTTACAGTAACATTGATATTGTCACAACGCCCACTGGATTACCAGTAGCGATGGTACACGCTAATAATTCTGCCTCAGATTTAAACGCTTGGTCGAAGCTCTTTGCGCAATTTGCACAGTTAATTGATTATGATATTGCAACAAGTGAGCTTTATCAGACATTGTTTAACGCTGCGCTAAATGATGCTGAACCTGATGCAGGTGGCCTTTCTGGTTATGGGTACTATTCTGGAGAAAATATTACGGGAATTCCTGAGGGAAGGCCACTACTTGTGAGGCAACCTGACACAGATTTTACAATTGGTAATTTGATGCGTTTCCATTTGTTTACGGCTTTCGGTGCGATTAAAATTGGCATGCGTATATTAGAGGATGAGCAGGTATTGACCGATAATATTGTGGCGCAAGGTGGTGTATTCAAAACACCAATTGTTGCTCAAAAATTGTTAGCAGCAGCCTT
>AEMJ01000683.1 GCA_000166735.2 Leuconostoc inhae KCTC 3774
CACATCATCAAAGTTGTTGAACGAATTTGAACCTCTTCATCCATTTCATCAATTGTTTGTAATAGTGTCTCACGAGCCAGTTTTAAGTCATCACGCTGCTTTGTTAAAAATTCAAAACGCGTTTTCACTTCTTCATATTCTGAAATAGCACTCATATTAACTGAACCAATTTCATCTAGACTGCGTTTCAACAAGGCTAATTGTGATTCTATCTTTGGTAACTCATCAATGCCATGAGTGGCTACAATATCGGTTATGTCTACCATATCATATTGTGTCAATAACTGCGCTTGCACATTATCAAGTTGCGATTCTAAACGTGTTAATTGTCCGACAATCTGATTTTGTGTA
>AEMJ01000682.1 GCA_000166735.2 Leuconostoc inhae KCTC 3774
TAGTCGTTAAAAATTTTACTGATGGGGTGGCTTTAAACACTGCTACGGCAGAAGGTAAGATAGATGTTAATGCTTTCCAATCTTATGCCTATTATGATGCTTACAATAAAAGTAACAAAAACAATCAATTGTCAGTATTAGGGACGACATATCTTGAACCAATGGGTATCTATTCGAATAAATATAAAGCCATCAAGGATATACCAGATGGGGCAACAATTGCAATTGCGAATAACGCTGCCAACACGGCACGAGGTTTGCGTTTATTGGAAAAATCTGGATTGATCACGTTACAGTCTAATTTTGGTAGTTTATCTGGTGTAAATGCGATTAAAAGTAATCCACATCGTCTAAAATTTAGAGAAATAGATGATACAACAGGCCCACGCGTGTTTAAAGATGATGACATCGCTGCTGCTTTAATCGGTAACACGATTGCTTTGGAAGGCAAGCTTAATGTCTTAAAAGATACTATTTT
>AEMJ01000681.1 GCA_000166735.2 Leuconostoc inhae KCTC 3774
TTGCATTTAAATATTCCTCCAAAAAAATAATGTAATAATTTAATTGAATCATAATATTTGTAATATGTCAAAACCCATTTTATATTTTAAAAGCGCATAGATTAATTTCTATGCGCTTTTAAAATATTCAGAATGCGTAGAACAGTTCTGGTGCAAAGTTTAAAAACAGCCCATAATCGTATCTTAGTTTATCATGCTGACGGTTTAATTGATCAACATGGCCTTGAATGAGATTTTCTCCACTTCAAGGGGTTCAGTTCAACTTTTTAAAAGAAAATTAAATTTTTTCTTTGGACGTAAATAT
>AEMJ01000680.1 GCA_000166735.2 Leuconostoc inhae KCTC 3774
TTACCTACGCCCCAAGAAAAAATTTTTCTTCTTCTAAAAAAGTTCTCACTAGCAGTAGCCAGTGAGAACTTTTTCACAGTTTTTTTTGCATATGTGTATAGGCATGTTTGCCAATCATTATTTTGCCTACCGACTCAAAACCTAACGCTGCATATAACTTTTGGGCCCTTGGATTACCATCATCAACATTTAATCCAATTGTCTCTCGCGATTCTTGCTTGGCACGAATTTCAGCATTTTTGATCAATTGCTTGCCAATTCCTTGTCCACGCGCAGCGTCTGTCACAACAATTGAATCAAGATACCATTCATTGTCAAAAACTTCTGAATCACTAAACAACCAGCGATGATAACTATATTTATCTGCTAGTATCGTCTGCAGCGTATTATCAAGTATCTTTTCTTCTGTGTCTGGATAACCAAAAAGAACCCCCACCACTTCATTGTCATCATTTTTGGCAACTATTGCACGACTGTAATGATAGCGACTTTTCTCTGATGTCGCGACCGCAAGCGTCCATGCCGCCTGGACATCAGCAACACTCAATTCCTCATATATTTCTAATGCCATATCATCAAAAATTGTTTGTTCAAGTTTTAAAATCGCTGCTTGATCGATTTGTTTAGCAGGTTGTATAATCATTCATTACTCTCCTCTGGACTAATCATTGTTAGTCCAATTCGTTGACGCTTCTCATCAATGTCAACCACCCAAACATCAACAATATCACCAACAGCAACAACTTCAGATGGTGCTTTCACACGACGTTTTGCCAAGCGAGAAATGTGAACCAATCCGTCATGTTTAACACCAAGATCAACAAATGCACCAAAATCAACGACATTTCGCACAGTACCTTGCATTTTCATACCAGATTTTAAGTCTTCAATATGTAAAATATCTGATTTTAATAGCGCCCCTACCATTTCTGAACGTCCATCACGACCTGGTTTTTGTAAACTACTAATCACATCATGTAGTGTTTGCATACCAATTGACAGTTTATCCGCTATGTCTGCTTTATCCAACATCGTTAACGCATCATTGGCTGATTGCGTTGCTAACGTTTGCGGTGTTACATGAGCCAACTCTAGAAGCTGTTTAGCAGCCGGATAGCTCTCCGGATGGATATCTGTATTATCCAATATATTTTTACCTGATAAAATTCGTAAGAATCCTGCTGATTGTTCAAAAGCTTTTGGTCCTAATCGCGTCACTTTTCTAAGCTGTGTTCGAGAAGTGAATTCACCATTTTCATGACGATATGTCACAATATTTTGAGCTAGAATTTTGTTCAAACCTGCAATATGTGTGAGTAACGCCACACTTGCTGTGTTCAAATTAACACCGACCTGATTAACTGCTGTCTCTACAACATGATCAACTTGTTCATCAAGTGATTTAGCGTTAAGGTCATGTTGATACTGACCTACACCAACTGATTTTGGGTCGATTTTAATTAATTCTGCTAAAGGATCTTGGATACGACGACCGATAGAAATTGCCGAGCGCTCTTCAACATGTAAATCGGGAAATTCTTCTCGCGCTGCATCGGATGCAGAATAAACTGAAGCGCCTGCCTCATTAACGATTGCATACTGTACACCATTTGGTAAGTGTGCAGCGACAAATTCCTCTGATTCACGTGAAGCCGTACCATTTCCAATTGCGACCAATTGGACATCAAATTCATGTATTAAGGATTCAAATATTTCACCTGCCTCATGTCGTTGCTGTGCATTGGCCGGTTTATGCGGATAGATAACTTGCTTTTTTAAAAACTCGCCATTGCCATCAACGATAGCCAACTTAGAACCCGTCCTAAATCCTGGATCAAATCCCATGACAATTTTTTCTTTAAGTGGCGCTTGCATTAATAAATGATACAAATTATCTCCAAAAACTTTAATAGCTTGTTCTTGTGCTTGTGTCGTTAATTCTTGTCTGATTTCACGTGCTACAGCAGGCTGAATAAAACGCTTATAAGCATCCTCAATAGCTGCACGTAGTATTACGTATCCTAATCCAGATGCGGGTTGTCCCTTTAATTCTTTTGTTTGAATAAAATGAATCATCCGGGCTTCGGTAAAATCAATTTTAACCGATAAAATCCCCTCTTTTTCGCCACGATTAACTGCTAAAATGCGAAATTTGTTATCACGCAATGTTTTAATTGGCTCATTGTAATCATAATATTGCTCGTAAACTTCTTGTTCATCTTTTTCTTTACCAGAACGCTTGATGCTTGATATTAACACACCATCTGTACTCATTCGTGTGCGTAACCATTGCCGATAAAGAGCATTTTCACCAATTTGTTCTGCTAATATTTCATGTAGGCCTGCTAACACATCTTCTGAAGTTGGTAGTGCATCATTAATGTACAATGCGCTAGGAATATCAGTCGTTACATGTAAAAGGACGAAATCAGCTAGTGGCTGTAAACCGTTTTCTCGAGCTACCATTGCTTTTGTACGTCTTTTTTGTTTATAAGGTAGATATAAGTCTTCCACAATTTGTAATGTTTCTGCAGATTGAATTGCTTTTTGTAAATCCGGTGTGAGCTGTTGCTGCTCTTGCACAGCTTTTAAAACAGTGTGCTTACGATCAGCCAAATCCTGAACTTTTTTAGCCGTTGATTGAATATCTCGAATTTGTACTTCATCAAGTTCACCCGTCATTTCTTTACGATATCGAGAAATGAAGGGGACCGTAGCGCCATCGCCTAATAACGTTAGTGTAGCGTTAACCTGTTTAAAAGTAATGTTAAGTACTTGAGACACTTGTTTAGCAGTATCTGCCTGTGTTAGTTCTGTTATAACGAGCTCTGTCATGTTGTTGTTTACCGTGATCTTCTTTCAAAAAATAAATTATCAATTATGTTGTCCGTACTGTTAATTATAACGTGAATTCAAAACTGTCATCACATAAATATTTGTTCTAATTCACTATTGTGTGAATCATCAGATTAAAATCTGTTGCTAACATACTAAAAAACGCCACCTACTCCGAAGAATAAGTGGCGGGTAGGTAGATAGATTCTACCCAGTTGGTCCTCTATAGTATAGCTCACTTTTTTAAGAATAGCAATCTTTTTTAATGAATATATTATTCTCATGCTAATACTAACAAAAAGATAACCTTTTCTAGACATATAGCTGCCAATTTAATTCTAAATTAGTTAATGTTTTAAAATGTTTGGTCTATTTCTTGCAACAATTTTTTCGCTGCACGACCGCGGTGTGAATAAGCCACCCTCTCGTACATCGGCATTTCTGCAAATGTCTTACCATTTTCGGCTACAAATAGGGCATCAAATCCAACTGAATAGTTGCCACGTTCATTTTGTGCAACAATGACCCCACCACGTCCATTGCTTGTAGCTATTCTACCATGGGGCATCACTAGAACAAATAAAGCCTCTAAGTAAGCACTGCGAGTAACATCTGAATTATAAAGATGCAATAAATAATCGTTTTCCTCATGAATTGATTTTAATCCAAGTGCTTTTAATTCTCGTGAGGTTGTTAATCCAAAACGTTCAGGAAAAGCTGCAAAATAGGCGCCAGTATCATCAGCCAAGATATTATCATTTGGTAAAAATTGTTGAATATATTGTGCCTTATTTAAAGCATTAAGGTATTGATTTGAGACTGTTTCAGTCGGAAATTCTTTTTCATCAATTAATTCACGATAATTAATAATGGATACCCCAAATTCCGCAAAAACACCTTGTATTTCACGTGTTTTTGCGGAATTATTGGATGCTACGATTATTTTTTAATCATTTAACCACTCGATTCATATATTTTAACAACGCCAGTTATTTTATTCTACCATGTTGCTTTATTTGCACCAAGTAACATAAAAAAATTTCTTTTAAACGTCTTCAATATCATTCTGTCTAGCCATTCGCCATATTGGATAAGCGACGCCGCTGTTAACAATATAATATAAATATTTTCCAACATTAGCAAAATTGCCTTGCGTAGTAGCTTTCACTAATTGGACAAAGTTATAAAAAATCCAAAATAACCATTGATCTTCAATTTTGAAAATATTTAATATATTTGGAATTAAAGAAAGACTAAAAACTGCACTTGCTAACCAAAATAACGGACTTGTATTTTGAAAAGCTAAATAATTTAAACCTAAACTTAATATGATTGCGCCGCCAACTACGAATGGCAGCCATTTCTTGAAATCAGTCGCACGATTAACATGTTTGTCTTCATATTGGCGCCAGCCCTTAATCGATGCAGCGTTAAGTAAAAAAGACACTGGATATGTCAATATAGCACCATTGTTTCCGAGTATAAAATCAATGACACCTGACACGAGCGTATTGACAGTTCCTACAATGTTTCCAAATTTGTTCAACCTAGCAGTTAAGCGTGTAGACATAATAGATAAACTAGATGAAATCACTGAAATTATACCAAATGGCACATATTTAGCCCATTCATTTTTTGAAAAGAATACGCTTTGAGTAAGATTATCAAAAAATAACCTGACGTATAGGCGGCAAAAATAACAATAAGTACCCCAAACAAGTCAAATAACCATGATTTATTAAGCGCTTTTAGCATGTGTCGTAAAATCTCCATTAATTTTTTGAGGGTTGATCTGTTGAGAACGCATGCAGTATTCTTTCTAAACTGCTTTTATTAGTTGCCAACAGTAACTCTTATAGGTTAACAAATATCGCTATTATTGTGATTAATTCAACAATTATTTAAAATATTATTTTCTATCTGTCTGTTGTCGTACGATATCTACCAAAGCACGCATTTTTTCCAGATTTTTAATGCCGGATACCTCATCACCACTAGAAATATCAACCCACTCCGGCTGAACTTGATTTATCGCATCTTGCAAATTGTCAGTTGTTAAACCACCCGCTAACATCAAAGGTGTTTGACGTAAGGGTTTTGGCGGTACAATACGCCAATCAAATGTTTTCCCAGAGCCAAATTCGTTATCTAGCAATACATAGTTTGCGGCTGTTTTAATTAATGCTTGCTGTGGTTTAACCACTTGAATCACAGGAACATTTTTTTCTCGTAATAATGTTACTTCTAATTCGGATTCATCACCGTGTAGTTGTACACCTTGTATGAGGCCAGTAGAAAAAAAGTCAACATATCCATCACATTTTGATTAACAAATACACCATATAACGGAATATTACCATCTAAACGATCGCGTATTTTAAGCGCTGTCATCAAATTCACTGTCCTACGCTGTCCTGGTGCAAAAATAATGCCTGCCATATCAGGGTTCACTTTATTTAAAAGGTCAGCATCTTCAACACGAAAGTTCCCACAAAGTTTAATTTTAGTCATATGCGCGTATTGCCCATCCTATCGAATTGTAATATATCTGTTTTATCTTTCACGATGTGCTGCATGTTTAATAACATGACTTTAGCAACTACTATTTCAAACCCAATTAATTTAGTTCGTATATCATCAACAAATTTACTAAATATTTCAACACCTTACTGACAACGGGCATCAATAATTCAAGCATAAATTATCCATAATCTATGCTTGATGTTATCACTTTATTGTTCAAATTGTTCTACATGTACAATCGTTTTTAGAGACAATAAAAAACCATTCTAAAAATATTTACCTATTGCAATATTTTCAGGATAGTTTTCCGCGGTGCCATCTGATTTTCAGATATCAAACCATATCAAAGATAATGACCTAATAACTTACTCCGCCATAGCTTGCTAATACAGACCTGAAAACTACTTTTAATTATTTTTTGAAAGCCTACGATTTCAGTGTCTTAGATTTCTTCAGTACACAGTTGGTTTACTCTTCATCTTATTAGTTTGTTTAAACGATGATATTGTCACTATTCTATTAAACCTAAAAACATGTTATTGATGTACTTCAATATTTTTTGACGCGAACATAGTCTAGAAAAATTTCAAACTATAAGTCCCGTTGAATGTGTCACCTGCTGCCAACACATTCACACCGAACTTTTCTTTAAAGTTGCCGGTTGAATCAACTGTATCAGCAATTCCCCACCATGGTTCTAATGCAATAAAGGGTGCCTCTTTTCCAGCTGGTGTCCAAATACCTAAAAATTGTGCATTATCTAACGTCATACGTAGCCCATGTTGGTTAGCAAGACGTGCAAGTAAAAATGATGTTTTTTGACGATCTAACTTTAAAATAATCGCATCATCATGGTAATCTTCTTGACGTAATCGTAACGGAATATTTGCATTAAAAGGGGTTGGTACGTTTGGATTCGAGTAAGGACCAGTTAAGCGGACACGATCATAAAGTTTTTCCGGTTCAATCGAAACATAGTAATCTGAAAATTTACCACCATCAAGTGGTAAATTAAATGCTGGATGTCCGCCAACACTGAAAAATAGTGATTCTTCTGTGTCAGTATTGTGAACAATATATGCAATTTTAAGATCATTGTCATCTGTTAAATCATAGCGAATATCCAATTGAAACTTGAATGGATAGACGCGCATTGTCGAACCTGTATCATGAATCCGAAAAAGAGCATGGTTATCGTTGTGCTCAACGACATCAAAAACTGTATTGCGCGCGAAACCATGTTGATTCATAAAATAGGTTTCACCTGCAACTTTGTACTGGTCCCCACGTAAACGGCCCACAATAGGAAACAAATTAGATGCGTGACGCCCCCAATACTTTGGATCTCCAATCCAAATATATTCCAACTCGGCCTGTTTGTGCCACACGCTAGTTAATTCGGCACCTTCTTCATTAATCATTATTTTTAAGTTTTTATTTTCTAGTTTAATCATAATACCTATATTCTACCAAATTTTGAGAGATAAATGTAATTAATGTTAAGCGTTTACAGCTTTTTTTGGCACGTGGGAAAAATTTTGGTAATTTTTTGTAAATTTTCACGTGTCACATGCGTGTACATTTGCGTTGTCGACAAATTAACATGACCTAATAATTCTTGCACGGTACGCATATCAGCACCATTATTAAGCAAATGCGTAGCAAATGTGTGACGTAACATGTGTGGATGAATTTTACCAGTTAATGTCGAACGCTTCATTAATTCGTTTAAAATATATGTAATCCCTGCAGTTGTTATTGGTTCACCACGATGATTAACAAACACAAAATCATGTGGTACTTGCTTTGCTATCAATTTAGGACGTGTCTCTTTTAAATATTGCGATAGCGCTTGTGCTGCAAAATGACCAAATGGCACGTATCTATCCTTATTCCCCTTGCCATGAATTAAAACTAATCGCTGAGAAAAATCTAATTGTGTCGTCATCAAATTGGCAATTTCTGCCACACGTGCACCTGTAGCATATAAAAACTCTAATATAGCAGCATTCCTTTGCCACAATAAATCTTCGGGATTATATGCGACATCGAATAGTGTTGTCATTTCTGTTTCATAAAAAAATTCTGGCAGATGATTTTCATGTTTTCGAAGGGCCACATTATCAAATGGGTTATCAGTCACAAATTGATTGGCAATCATGAATTGGTAGAACATACGTAGACTACTGATTTTCCTGGAAATAGTTGTTCTCGCTAATTTTCGCTCATATAAGTCGTTTAAGTAGACTCTTACATCCAATATTTGTACTGTTTTAAAGTTAATAAATCCACCATTTTTCGTTAAAAATATCACAAATTCATCAATATCAGACAAATATGCCTTCAATGTCAACGGCGAATATTGTCGCTCAGACTCAATATAGACTTGATACAATTGTTGTTCTCGTGTTTTCATAACTTCATTATACGCGCTATTCTCTCGTTTCAAAAATTAAGAAGACTTTAATTTAGTTACAATCATTCAAACATACCCAAATTATGTTTTTTTCGATATAATTAAGGTTAGTAGTAGTTTGACTAAATTCTTAAACTAATCACAGAGGAGACTCCTTATGAAAATACCTATCCAAACACCATTGGAACAATTACATCAAAATGTTTTATTTTTAAAAATAAATCATTACACGCAATTAGCAGTTTCCGACAAAACATTTTAAATAATCGTGATGCGCATCATATTAATTCAAAACAATTGAAATTATCTGATACGAGAGAAATTGCCATTGTCCCCTATGAATCAAATGCTAAAGTCGTTGACTCAAACAGTTTTGCGTACGCACTCGAGTCTGCCATGACAGAGAGCAACAGTGGCATACAGCAATCATCCAAGATACGAAACCATATAACATCTTTTTTGCATCGCCCAGCTCGAGTTTTGGCAAGTATCGTCATTATCGTCTTAATTGTCTATATTGCTATTATGGCAGGACAATCTAATTCAACAAATCAACAACCTATAGAACAAACACCACAGAAATCAAAATAATTCATGTTCCCAATATAAAAAGCGATCTTATCTTTTTGATAAGATCGCTTTTATGAGAAGCATAACATTTGTACGTTAAACACGCCGCTATTATTAGTTTTTAAATGAATGAATAGGTGCTGGAATATGACCACCACGATTAATGAAGTCTGCACTTGATTTCTCAACTACTGGCATCACTGGTGCGGTCCCTAATAAACCACCATAATCAATCATATCCCCAACTTTAGCGCCATTAGTTGGTAAAATTCGGACTGCAGTTGTTTTATTGTTTTGTACCCCAATTGCCGCTTCATCAGCAATCATTGCCGCAATAGTTGTTGCATCCGTTTCACCTGGAATTGCAATCATATCTAGCCCAACGGAACAAACAGCTGTCATTGCTTCAAGTTTTGCTAATGATAACACCCCCGCCTTAACAGCATCAATCATACCAGCATCCTCAGAAACGGGAATAAAGGCACCAGATAAACCACCGACACGTTGCGATGCCATGACACCACCTTTTTTAACAGCATCATTTAGTAACATTAGTGCTGCTGTTGTGCCATGCGTACCAACCATCTCAAGTCCGATTTCTTCCAGTACTTCCGCAACTGAATCACCACGAGCTGGTGTAGGCGCTAAACTCAAATCTACTATACCAAATTCCACACCTAAACGTTCAGCAGCTAATGCGCCAACCATTTGGCCAACACGTGTAATTTTAAAAGCTGTTTTCTTAATCGTTTCGGCAACAACTTGAATCGATTCGCCCTTAACTTTTTCAATAGCACGCTTTACAACACCTGGACCAGAAACACCGACATTAATAACAACATCAGCTTCACTCACACCATGAAAGGCACCAGCCATAAAGGGATTATCTTCTACCGCATTAGCAAAAACAACCATTTTTGCATTCGCAGTATCTGACTTATCAGTAATCGCTTTAATCGTTTCACCCATCAATTTGATGGCATCTAAGTTAATACCAGCCTTTGTCGATCCAATATTAACACTTGACATAACCAGATCTGTTTCAGTTAACACGCGTGGTAACGACTTGATCAAAGATAAATCACCATTAGCAAAACCTTTTTGAACTAATGCAGAATACCCGCCAATAAAATCTACGCCCACAGCCTTAGCAGCATCATCTAAAGCATGCGCATAGTATAGCATCTCATCAGGTGTTGCCTTCCCAGCAATCAAAGCAATAGGTGTCACACTAATGCGCTTGTTTGTAATCGGAATACCAAATTCACGCTCAATTTGTTGTGTTACTTTAACCAAATTCTTTGCATAAGTTGTAATTTTTTGATAAATGTTCTTTGCAGTTTCTTGTGGTGTGCCAGCTATAGTATCAAGCAAAGAAATACCCATCGTAACGGTTCGAATATCCAAATGCTCTTCTGAAACCATATTAATGGTTTCAGTTATTTGAGTGGTTTCCATAATTTCTCCCAATTTTTGTTTGTGTAACTAATCTATTTTAATGCTTGCTGTTACTCAAACACGACTCATTGCATCAAATATTTCTTCACGTTGTGTATGAATTTCAACAGTTAATCGTTTGCCAAGTAGATTTAAGTCATCTTGAAGTTTGTTAAACTCTTCATCCAATTGTGCCAAATTAACTAGCATACTCATTGTGAAAATATCAGACATAATTGTCTGTGATACATCTAAAATATTAATGTTATGGTCCGATAATGTCTTAGAGACACCGGCTATAATTCCAGGTTTATCTTTCCCTATAACTGTTACAACTGCTTTAGCCATTTTTTTCCTCTTTAAAAGTTATTTAAGTAATTATACAGTATTTACATGTTCAATGCCATTACTTTTAGGAGGCTCACCTATAAACACGTTCACCATTGTGCCAACCTAAAAATTGGAATAACTTGGTGTCTTTAACAGCATTTGAATTAATATTAATATGAGAATCATACAGCTGGGATTTAAACATCGTTTCATACTGATTTACAGACACAAGTTGCCGTTTCAATAATAACTGCTGTGTCATTTTAGCTGGTACGTGATTTTCAAAACCGTTTTGAAGGGTGACAGAATAAAGTTCTGCCTCTGCACCTGATCCATAACTAAAAATAGCTAATTTGTCCCCAGATTTTAAATCAGTAGCATAACTTAATAAGGACAAGAGGCTTAAATATACTGAACCAGTGTAAAGATTACCAACCTCTCGGTTGAATTTTTGACTAGCTTTCAAATGATGTGTTAGCTTTTGTTGATGTGCCAATGTTGCTTCATTTATAATTTGATCAAGTGCTTTTTTACCCATTTTTGTATAAGGTAGATGAAACGCAAATCCTGCGAAATCATTTAACTGTTGATTTGTTTTTAATTGGTAACGCTGCCACAATGTCAGAAACATTTCTTTATAAATATCAGTTGATAAGTGCCCATCGACAAGTGCCTCTTGACGATCAACTGGACGCCAAAAATCAGAAACATTGCGACTCATATATACCGAATCAGTATTAATACTAACAATTTTAGGTGCTTCCGATACTATCATAGCAATTGCTCCAGCACCCTGTGTAACTTCGCCAGACGTCGATAAACCGTAACGGGCAATATCTGATGCGACAACCAATACGCGTCTTCCAGGATGCGTTGCGACGTAATCACGCGCTTGCATCAAACCGTAAGTGCCCGCATAACATGCTTGTTTGAGTTCAATAGTACGCACAAATTCAGAAAGTTCAAGCAATGTTTGCATATAAAGCGCACTTGATTTTGAATTATCGATACCAGACTCTGTTGCAAAAATAATGAGATCTATTTTTTCACGATCATCAGCCGTTATGATTTTTATAGCTGCATTAGCACCCATTGTAACGACATCTTCAAAATTAGGCACGACGGTTTGTCGATTCTGTCCAATACCTATTGTATATTTATCTGGTTCATCACCACGTGCCTTTGCTAATGTGACAAGATCTAACACATAGTTAGGGGTGTAGAATGCTATTTTATCAATACCTATTGTCATTATTTAAAACTCCTCTGAAATTATTATACCATGCAAAAAAGCGCCACTAGACGCTTTTTTGCATGACATTTATTCATTATAATTTTAGTAAAGTGCCGCAACTTTTTCTTGTGTACTCTCGGTTGAAATAAATTCATCATAAGATGTATCTACACGGTCAACAACACCTTTAGCAGAAACTTCAATAACATGATTTGCCGTCGTTGCTAAGAACTCATGGTCATGTGAAGTCATAACGATACCGCCCTTGAAATTAACAACAGCATCATTTAAAGATTGAATGGATTCCAAGTCCAAATGGTTTGTTGGATCATCCATTAATAATACATTTGCCTTGAGTAACATCATTTTGGCTAGTGTTATACGAACTTTTTCACCACCCGATAAAACTTTAATGGCTTTGAGCGAATCATCACCACGGAACAATAACTGTCCAAGCATGCCCCGAAGACTCGTATTATCTTTTTGTTCTTCTTCTGCAAAATCACGTAACCAATCTAAAATCGTTACATCTTGGTTTTCAAAGTTATCATTTAAATCTTTTGCAATGTAGGACTGTGTTGTTGTCACACCCCAATTAACAGTACCTGTGTCGGGCATCATAGTACCAGCAATAATTTGCATTAATGTTGTTGTTGCCAAATCAGAGCGTGATAAAATAGCAATTTTATCACTAGGACGACCAATAAACGAGATGTTATCCAACACTTTTTCGCCATCAATTGTTTTGGAGATATTTTCCACACGAATCATGTCATTTCCCATTTCACGATTAAGTGGGAAATTAATAAATGGATACTTGCGTGATGAGGGTTTAATATCATCAAGTGTAATTTTGTCTAATTGCTTTTTACGTGCAGTCGCCTGCTTAGATTTCGACGCGTTCGCTGAAAAACGTGCAACGAATTCTTGTAGTTGTTTAATTTGTTCTTCTTTTTTAGAGTTTTGTTGTGAAGCTAAGCGCTGAGCTAGTTCTGAAGATTCACGCCAAAAATCATAATTACCAACAAATGGTGTGATTTTACCAAAATCAACATCTAAAATATTAGTAGACACAGCATTCAAAAAATGACGATCATGCGATACAACAATCACTAAGTTAGGGAAATCCGCTAAGAAATCCTCTAACCAGTTAATCGTTTGCACGTCTAAACCGTTTGTTGGTTCATCTAATACCAGAATATCAGGGTTTCCAAATAACGCTTGGGCTAACAAAACTTTAACTTTGTCGTTTTCTGTCAATTCACCCATTAAAGTATTGTGCATCGTATCTGAGATACCCAATTTACTTAATAACTGTCCAGCCTCAACTTCAGCATTCCAACCATCGAGTTCTTCAAATTCTGCACCTAAATCAGCAACGCGTACCCCATCTTCATCATTGAAATCAGGTTTAGCGTAAATTGCATCCATCTCAGTTTTAACTTCATATAACCTTTTATGTCCTTGAACAACAGTATCTAGCACTGTGAAGGCATCAAAAGCAAAATGATCCTGCTGCAAAGATGACAATCGTTCACCATCGCCAATGGTAATTGTTCCTTCAGTTGGCAATAGTTCACCCTGAAGTAGTTTTAAAAAGGTTGATTTTCCGGCACCATTGGCACCGATAATGCCATAAGTATTTCCAGGTATCAACTTTAAAGAAACATCCTGATATAATTTAGGTCCAGCAAAGCTGAAACTCATTTCTGATACTGTGATCAATTTTTTTCCTCCAATGAAATATGTTCAATACGCACATATCGGTAAAATACCTTATATAACTATACCAGAAAAAGCGCGAAATTTCGCGCTTTTTCACAATAATGACGATCTATTAGTAAAAATATACTACTCACTTAAGACTTGAACCCACCATCAATCGGTAGCGAAAAATCCTGTTCAATACCTGAGGCAAGATCCTGAAAGCCACTCTCAATTGGAATCAAACTTTCATCGGGATCATCACGTGTATCACCAAAAAATGTAAATAGACTGAGCACAATATAGAGCAAACT
>AEMJ01000679.1 GCA_000166735.2 Leuconostoc inhae KCTC 3774
TACCCTGATGCCAAATATTAAAGCCATTGTGGCGGATGAGATTAAATGTATATGGCTCAAAATGAGGCTTCGATTGCAGTTACTTATTCAGGTGAAGCGTCTGAAGCATTGAGCAACAATAAACATCTGCACTATATTGTCCCTAGTGAGGGTTCTAATCTTTGGTTTGATAATATTGTTATGCCAAAAACTGCTAAACATAAAGCAGCTGCCTATGCATTTCTTAATTTTATTAGTGACCCTAAAAATGCTGCACAAAACGCAGAGTACATTGGCTATGCAACACCTAATAAAAAAAGCGCTCGCGTTGCTGCCGAAATCAATTCGTGATGACAAACAATTTTATCCGAATAACCAAACTGTCAGTCATTTGCAAGTATATGATGATTTGGGGCAAACATGGACTGAAAGGTACAATGATGCTTTTTTAGAATTCAAAATGACGCAAAGATGAAAAAATGAATGCGCAAATTTTGAAAGAAGAAAATAAAATTAAATAGATAATTTTTGAAAACAGTTGCATTGCAGTGGGG
>AEMJ01000678.1 GCA_000166735.2 Leuconostoc inhae KCTC 3774
AAAATTGAACAGCATCTGTTTTTCTAATTCGGTTTTAAGTGCCTCATACGCATAGATTGAAAAAGATGCAGCTGCGATTTTTATTTTGCTATGAGACTTAATTTCTTGCCTCAAATCGTCTATTACTCGTTCATTCACATTATCAAAATTCTTCATATTATCCCAGCAGTCTTTCTCTAAAAATTTTTCTACTTTCCAAAGCGCCACCAGCGCTTTGATTTATCTTTTACACTAATATTAGCATCTTCAGACTGTTCTTCTGCATGAGCTTTATTATCTTCTGTTGTTAATGCTTTGAGGCTTTGTATTTCTGACTTGTATTCTTCTAGCAGTTTTTTAT
>AEMJ01000677.1 GCA_000166735.2 Leuconostoc inhae KCTC 3774
CGCTAAGTGATCACTTGCTAGAGCACTAACGGACTGATCTGCATGAATGAAACTTGTATAGGCTGCAAAAGAGACTTTACTAGCGACTAGAGCATCAACGACATGTTGATGCTGTGTTTCACGTGGTACTGGGCCACCTGGTTGAGAGGAAATAAACAAGACGCGATCGACACCAGCTAAGGCGTGTGTCATTGCGTCGGTGTCGTCATAATCAGCTTGGCGG
>AEMJ01000676.1 GCA_000166735.2 Leuconostoc inhae KCTC 3774
CGCGCATATTCTCATCCTATCAGTTAGTTATTCAAGCATTATAGCACAGTTATGAGGCGCAAAAAAGACATCTGATTAACGATGCCTTTTGATGATTTTAGTTTCGAGCCAGAATTTCTTTGAGTGCTGTTGGTAGTGGTGTTAAGTCGCGTCCCAAAATGTCGGCTAAATCCGTTGAAATTATAGCCAATGAACCTTCATCAATTGGTGATTGAAATGAAGCAAACATCGTTGCCAAATCGTGTGGCAAACCGCCTTTTTCCAATGTTGTAACATAGTCTGCCAGTGTTTCTTTTGTCACTGTAATTTTTTCTTGTGTTGCTTGCGCTAAGGCTAAACCAAGTGATTCATAATCATTGGCAGGTCCGGAAAATTCATAAATTGCCTTTGGTGAATCGCTGACAAGTACTTTAATAGCAGCTTCAGCATATTCGCGTTCTAAAGCCCATCCAGCACGGCCAGATGCCCAGTAGGAGGTGGCATGTTGGCTGGCACCCGCGGTGATAAATCCCATTTCGTTTTCAAGATACCAGTTATTTCTCAATAATGAGTATGGCAGACCGGATGCAACCAATGCGTGTTCAGTTACAAGATGATCGCTAGCCAGCGCGCTAATTGACTTGTCTGCTTGAGCAAAACTTGTATAAGCTACAAATGAGACATTGTTAGCTACTAAAGCAGCAACAACATTTTGATGCTGTGTTTCACGTGGAACCGGGCCACCGGGTTGAGACGAAATAAACAACACACGATCGACACCAGAGAATGCACGTGTCATTGAAGATTTATCATCATAATCTGCTTCACGT
>AEMJ01000675.1 GCA_000166735.2 Leuconostoc inhae KCTC 3774
TTTAATTTGCTTACTTTTTGTTAATGACAGTATTCTATGTTATTATTAACACATAATAATTTCGAGGATAAAAAATGACAAAATTAGCAGAACATACAGAAGATTTACTCTGTCAGAATTTCACTAGTACTTTTCAAATTCTCGGGCGTAAGTGGAATGGTTTAATTATTGAGACATTGTTAATTAGCGGTCCCAAACGTTTTCTCGAGATTTCACGCGCTATTCCAGTTTGTTCTGACCGCGTATTAGTTGAGCGATTAAAAGAATTAGAATCGGAACACTTGATAAATCGGGTAACTTATGAAGATTCTAGTTTAATTGAGTACAAACTAACACCGGCTGGTGAAGCAATGAGACCAATGATGGCAGCTGTACACGAATGGTCTGATAAATATAATAATGTGAAGCAAACAAAAATAACGACACGGATAGTATTGCATGATATACTAATGGTGTACAGTTTGCTATGTTGCAACTGGACATAACGCAATGATAACTCGTTATCAATAGAAATAATTAATTTTTAATTAAATGCACGATGAATGACCTAGTAGTTGTATTCTTAACACAAGCGAGTGATATATTTTCGGTGAAAGTATCATAGTTGAGAATCTAACGAATTTCAGTCAGGAGTGTTTGACTTAATCGTCAACGTTTGGCCATGTTACAGTCATTAAAGCTGGTGCAAATCAGAAATTTGGGTGGTACCACGGTAGTTAACGTCCCATGTTGTCTTTTAGACAGCATGGGACGTTTTTATTAGCTGGATATTAATGTTTATTTGTTCAAAAGCAAATAGAATTAAATCTAGAATTGAAAGGACATATTTATGAGTTTGATTGAAGATCTAACAGCACTAAAAACAGAAGCTGTTGAACGCATTAATGCCACAGGAGCAGACATTGAATCATTGCGAGTCAATTTGTTAGGCAAAAAGGGTCAACTAACTGCTTTATTAAAGGGTATGAAAGACGTGTTACCGGCAGAACGTAAAATAGTTGGTGAAATTGGTAATGATGTCCGTCAAACAATTACGGCTATGTTAGCTCAAAAGAAAGCGACCGAAGAAGCCGCGCAATTAGCCGCGCAATTAACCTCAGAAACAGTAGATGTCACTTTGCCTGGCAGTGTCCATAAAGTTGGTCAACCACATGTGTTACAACAAATTATTGATGAAATTGAGCAACATTTTTTAGGCTTGGGTTTTGAAATTATTGACGATACGGTTGATTCACCAGAAGTTGAAACAGATGAGTATAATTTTGAACGAGAAAACTTGCCAAAAGATCATCCAGCGCGTGATATGCAAGATACATTTTATATTACACCTGAAATATTGCTTCGCACGCAAACGTCGCCTGTGCAGTCACGTTCTCTAGAAAAACATGATTTTTCAAAGGGACCTTTAAAAATGATTGCACCAGGAAAAGTCTACCGTCGAGACACAGACGATGCGACACATTCACATCAGTTTCATCAGGTGGAGGGGATGGTTGTTGGCGAGAATATTACGATGGCTGATCTAAAGGGTACTTTATTATCTATCATGCAGGCGTTATTTGGCGAAAAACATCAAATTCGTATGCGGCCCTCTTATTTTCCGTTTACAGAACCTTCTGTTGAGGTGGATGTATCATGGAATGAAGTCACACCCGATACGAAGCCAGAAGATATTGAATGGATTGAAGTACTAGGAGCTGGCATGACGCATCCGAATGTGTTACGAATGGACGGCATTGATCCAGAAAAATACTCAGCGTTTGCGTTTGGGTTAGGACCAGATCGTTTTGCCATGCTGAAATATGGTGTTGATGATATTCGTCAATTCTACTTAAATGATGTCCGGTTTTTGTCACAATTCAATCGAAAGGGTAATTAAGTATGAAAACGAGTTTGAAATGGTTAAATGAATATTTAAATAATAGCATTGATTTGAATGCAGATGCGGTTGCAGATTTAGCAGAACGTGTTGAACGAACAAGTGTTGAAATTTCTGAGACAACGACTTTAGCTAGACAACAAGACGGACTGGTCGTTGCAAGAGTTGTGTCCGTTTTACCACATCCAGATTCAGATCATATGGTCATAACACAAGTAGATATCGGAGAATCAACATTAACTAAGGTCGTTACTGGGGCGCCAAATGTTGCTGAAGGGCAACTAGTAGTGTTAGCAAAAGTTGGGGCACACATTATTAATCATGAAACAGGTGAATTAAACGTATTAAAGCCTGTCAAGCTGCGTGGTGAAGATTCTAATGGTATGTTGGTGGCTTTGCAGGAAATAGGATTTGACAGTAAGATTGCCCCAAAAGATTTTGAAACCGGTATATATGTATTTAATAATAGTGAGCATCTTAATCCTGGTGATGATGCGCTAAGCATTTTAGGTATGACAGAGCCTGTTTTGGACACTGATTTAACGCCAAATCGTGCT
>AEMJ01000674.1 GCA_000166735.2 Leuconostoc inhae KCTC 3774
CTTTGATAGATTGATATAAATCAAAGCAAGCGCAACACCAATAGCACCAAGAGCAATTAATGTTAATTGACTAACCGCTGCCAAAGCAAAGCCAATAGCGAAGAAAGGCCAAACTTCACGAGTTGCCATCATATTAATAACCATTGCATAACCAACAGCAACGACCATGCCGCCCCCGATCGTCATACCACCAGTAAGCCAAGCTGGCATTGCTCCCAAAGCTGCTTGAACTGCTGAAGCTGGAATAG
>AEMJ01000673.1 GCA_000166735.2 Leuconostoc inhae KCTC 3774
ATGGGTGGCAATAATGGCGGTGGTTCAAATGGCGGTAATTCGGGTGATCCGGTTGGCGACATTTTGAACCAGTATTAGAAGGGAGCGATACGATGACTGAAAAGATTGAACTAACACGTAATGATCGTTTGTCTGTCGCATGGCGTTCACAATTTTTACAGGGTTCATGGAACTACGAACGTATGCAAAACGTCGGCTGGGCGTATACTTTAATTCCAGCTATTAAAAAGTTATACACAACAAAAGAAGACCGTACAGCCGCTTTGAAGCGACACTTGGAATTCTTTAATACTCATCCATATGTTGCTTCACCTATTATTGGTGTGACGTTGGCTTTGGAAGAAGAACGTGCCAACGGTGCTGCAATTGATGATACTGCGATTCAAGGTGTTAAAATTGGTATGATGGGTCCTTTGGCCGGTATTGGCGATCCAGTCTTCTGGTTCACCGTTCGTCCTATATTAGGGGCACTGGGTGCTTCATTAGCACTTTCAGGAAACATATTGGGTCCAATCTTGTTCTTTGTTTTGTGGAACCTGATCCGTATGTCATTTATCTGGTATACACAAGAATTTGGTTACCGCGCTGGATCTGCTATTACACAGGATCTTTCAGGTGGCTTGTTGAAGGATATTACTAAGGGAGCGTCAATTCTTGGTATGTTTATCCTAGCAGTCTTAGTGGAACGTTGGGTTTCGATTAAATTTGCTGTTTCATTGCCAGCTAAGAAACTAGCCGAAGGTGCTTACATTAACTTCCCTAATGGTTCAGTTACTGGTGGTAAATTACAACAAATATTGGCCGATCAAGCTTCTGGATTGTCTCTGACAAAGATGGCACCCAATACGTTGCAAGCTAACTTAGATAGCTTGATTCCTGGATTGATGGGCTTGTTGTTAACATTCTTGGCTATGTGGTTGCTTAAGAAAAAAGTTTCACCAATTGTTATGATTATAGGCATCTTTATCTTTGGTATCTTGATGCGTGTACTTCACATTATGTAATTTAATAATTGAATTAATAAAGTGCGCTCGCCAATTTGACGAGCGCCTTTGTACATATTGCTTGTTTAAATAATTGTTGTCATGATACAAACAAGCATAGAAAAAAGGGGGACAAATAAATGGTACAATCTCTGAATAAAAAGGTAGAAATCACTGCGCAAGGCATCTCCTTTTTGGGTATTGGCGCACAATATGGTAAGTTCTTAATTGGTGACAAAGCTTTTGAATTTTTCAATGACAATAATGTTGATGATTTTATTCAAATTCCCTGGGATAACATCACAGCCGTGTACACCAGTGTATCTTCAAATAATAAAGTGAGTCGGCGTTTTCGAATAGAAACTGATAAAGGCAAGTTTGATTTTTCGTCAGCAGAATCTGGTCGATTATTAAAAACAGCACGTGGGCATATTGGAAATGATAAAATACTAAAAAATCCAACAGTTCTAAAGCGATTATCGATGATGTTTAAGAAGAAAAACAAGAAGGGCGTTTAATGAAATTATTGCAGAAATTTCAAGTTGTACGTTATTTAACAATTGTTATTGCCTTAGAAATTGTCGCGGTGAGTATTAATTTTTTCTATGTACCAGCGAAAGTTGCTGCAGGCGGTGCGACAGGTTTTGCCATCTTGATGTATGAGTTAGTTGGTTTTGACAGAGCAATCACAGTTTTGGTTGTCAATTTACTGATGATTATCTTGGCGGCGATCTTTTTAGATCGTGGCACAACTGCTCGTATTACGTTTGGTAGTTTAGTATTACCAATATTATTAAAATTAACACCAAGTTTTCAAATATTGACAGATCGGACTTTTGCAGTATTAGTTGGTGGGACCATTTTTGCCATAGGCGTTGCAATGCTTTATCGTGTTGATGCTTCTAGTGGTGGAACAGCCGTGCCACCTATGATTTTAA
This sequence comes from Leuconostoc inhae KCTC 3774, assembly GCA_000166735.2. GTDB lineage: Bacteria > Bacillota > Bacilli > Lactobacillales > Lactobacillaceae > Leuconostoc > Leuconostoc gasicomitatum. The sequence goes on from AEMJ01000673.1 coordinate 1,922, forward strand.
AAAAATACTTTAGAATTGCGCCGGCATTATCACTATTAGTTATTGATACCGTTGTGTCTCTTGGCAACTTATTAACAGAGGGACTCGGGGCATTAATATTGGCAATGTTTTCTTTGATCATTACAGCAGCCGTAATGAACTACATAGAAACAGGATTAGATCGTCGCAAGATGATTTATATTACGAGTAATGCACGCATCGAAGATGTGAAAGTCTATTTAACTGAAAATGAAACTAGTTATACGGTGATGGGTGTACATGGTGGCTATACAGGCGATGCGCGTGAAATGTTGATGGTTATCTTAGATAACCATGAATATAATCATTTAGTGCGCGGCCTGCATGCAGTAGATCCGCAAGCGTTCATAATTGCATATGACATAAGCGAAGCACATGGTGGGACATTTGTGTAATTAAAAGTATCACTATAAATGTGATAAAAAGCGCTTCAAATTAGTGAGATAAAACCTAACCAATTTGAGACGCTTTTTATTGACAATAAATGCCAAAGTGATATACTTAAAGTTGTATTTAGCACTCAATTAAAAAGAGTGTTAAAACTAAAAATCGGAGGTGTTTTCTCATGTTAAAGCCATTAGGTGATCGCGTGATTATTGAAGTAACAGAAGCTGCAGAACAAACGGTTGGTGGCATTGTGTTAGCAAATAATGCTAAGGATAAGCCAGTAACTGGTAAGATTGTTGCTGCAGGCACAGGATATGTATTAAATGATGGGTCTGTTCGTGAATTAGCAGTTAAAATTAACGACGAAGTATTGTTTGACAAGTATGCAGGACAAGAAGTATCCTTTGAGGGTACAGATTACCTCGCACTCCATGAAAAAGATATTGTTGCAATTGTAGAATAAATAACACAAATAATCGACGTCAAAAATTAGTATTAAATAAAAAATTCTAAAGAGGTATTTTAATAATGGCTAAAGAATTAAAGTTTTCAGAAGATGCACGTTCAAAGATGAAGGCTGGCGTTGATAAGCTAGCTGACACAGTTAAGACGACAATTGGGCCTAAGGGACGTAATGTTGTTTTGGAACAGTCATATGGCGCACCAACCATTACAAATGATGGTGTCACAATTGCCAAAGCGATCGAACTTGAAGATCACTTTGAAAATATGGGTGCAAAGCTGGTGGCTGAAGTTGCTTCAAAAACAAATGATATTGCTGGTGACGGCACAACAACGGCTACTGTTTTAACACAAGCAATTGTGGCTGAAGGTTTAAAGAACGTGACTGCTGGCGCTAATCCAGTTGGCATACGTACCGGAATTGAAAAGGCTACTGCTGCAGCTGTTAAAAAGTTGCATGAAATGTCACATACGGTTAGCACAAAAGCAGAAATTGCACAAATTGCATCAATTTCTGCTTCTAATGAAGAAGTTGGCGAATTGATTGCTGAAGCCATGGATAAAGTTGGCAATGATGGTGTGATCACAATCGAAGAATCAAAGGGTATCGAAACAACCTTAGATGTTGTTGAGGGTATGCAATTTGATCGTGGTTATATGTCACAGTACATGGTGACCGATAACGATAAAATGGAAGCCAACTTGGATAACCCATATATCTTGATCACAGATAAAAAGATTAGCAATATTCAAGATGTTTTGCCAGTATTGCAGAGTGTTGTTGAACAAGGCCGTGCATTGTTGATTATTGCTGATGATATTACTGGTGAGGCTTTGCCAACACTCGTTTTGAACAAGATGCGTGGCACATTCAGCGTTGTTGCAGTTAAGGCGCCAGGCTTTGGTGATCGTCGTAAAGCCCAATTAGAAGATATCGCAGTTTTGACTGGTGGTACTGTCATTACTGAAGATCTTGGTTTGAACTTGAAAGATGTTACTATTGATCAACTTGGACAAGCAAGTAAGGTTAATGTTTCAAAGGATAACACAACAATTGTTGAAGGTTCGGGTGACAAAAATGCGGTTGCCACACGTGTAGACATTATCAAGCAACAAATTGCTGAAACAACTTCTGACTTTGATCGTGAAAAGTTACAAGAACGTTTGGCAAAGTTGGCTGGTGGTGTTGCGGTTATCAACGTGGGTGCTGCAACTGAAACTGAATTAAAAGAACGCAAGTATCGTATTGAAGATGCTTTGAATGCCACACGTGCCGCTGTTGAAGAAGGTTTCGTTTCTGGTGGTGGTACAGCGCTAGTTAACGCTATTTCAGCTGTGACTGCTTTGTCAGAAGAAGGTGATGTTCAAACTGGTATTAATACTGTTATTAAGGCCTTAGAAGCGCCAGTTCGTCAAATTGTTGAAAATGCTGGTTTTGAAGGATCAGTGATTGTTAATAAGTTGAAAGAACAAGTTGAAGGCTTTGGTTACAATGCCGCAACAAACGAATGGGTAGATATGATTGCAGCTGGTATTGTTGATCCAACTAAAGTAACGCGTTCAGCTTTGCAAAATGCTGCATCAGTGTCAGCTTTGTTGCTAACAACAGAAGCCGTTGTAGCTGAGTTACCAAGTGATGATTCTGTACCAGCCATGCCACAAGGTGGTATGCCAGGTATGATGTAATTTAATTTTAGTTTTATTGTTGTCATTAATTATAAATATTTTAAAAACGGGTGCTAGGTTATGATACGTAGCACCCGTTTTTTGTATATAGCAGATTATGCCATATATTAAATTTGATATTATTTTCACAATAAACTATAATACTATCAATGACTTTACTATAAGATATTTACGGGAGAAATGATGATTATTTATTATTCTTTAACTGGGCATACTAAAAAAGTAGCGCTAGAAATTGCCAAAAAAACTGAAGATGAGCTTTACGAAATACAACTTGATAAACCATATAAAAGTAACCCCCTTGTTTTGGCGCGGTTTACAAGAGAAAAAGCAAAGGGTGTTATCCCAACTGCTCATAAAATTGATATAGACGACGATGTGATCTATTTAGGTTATCCTATGTGGGGAGGGGATATGTCTTTAGCGATGCAAGGATTTTTAATGGCAAATGATTTATCAGGTAAACATATTAAACCGTTCATTACAAGTGGAAAAAGTACGCTGGAAATGAGTTTAAAGACACTAAAAAAGTTAGCACCTGATGCAATGATTGATGCTAACTTTAACCCTGACATGTTATAACCACAGAATTATTTATGCTAAGGCACCCATGGGATCCCATGGTGCTAATAGTTTTGGTGTGGCATTATCGTAGATATTGACTAATTCTGGACCAAGATATTCTTTTTTGACAACAACTTGATAGGCGTATTCGCTCATCCATTCATCTGACATTGTGAAGTAACCATTTTTACCAGCTTCTTCACCCCATGAGTTTTCAACTTGCCATTTTATTGGGTGACCGTTCTCATCCAAATCAACACCCGTCAAAACCATGGCATGTGTCATTAAGCTATCACCATAGGCTAAACGTTGTGCTTTTGTCATATCTGAATGAACTTGGAATAAGTCATCTGTGGCAAAAATACCGTCAGCCATGAGACCGTTTGCACGATCGACTTGTGGACCCATGTCAACACCGAACCAGACGGATTTGCCATCTTTTAGTTGCGCGATAGCAAATGATTTCATTGTTTCAATAGGCACATTTAAATGTTTCACTTGACGTCCACCAATAACATTACCTAACATGTCAACATTGTACGTTGCATTGAAAGGCTTATCTGCGGTTGGCGCGTTAATAATTGATATATATTCTGACAAGTCCCAGTTAACAAATTTTTCAAAGTAAGTTTGTGGTGTTAACTGTCGTTCAATTTGAAATTGCTTTTCAGTATCACGGTATTCAAAATCAAAAGTGACTGGTGGTTCACCAAATGTAATCGATAGGACACGATAAATATGAGATAACATATTTTTACGAGTGCTGTCTATATCATGCTGTGATGATTTTTGAGACACAAGGTCACGTAAGATAATCGCATCATGGCGTAATAAAGTGTTAAATGTTATGTTAAACTCATGAGAATCTGATGATGCCGCTGACTCTGGGTAAACAGATTGAGGTACGACACCGTATTTTTCGATTAGTGAGACAATCATATCCCACTGACCACCATCTTGTTGTGGCGTTGCCATTAAAAAAGAAACTTGGCGTGAGTCAAGAGGAGAATTAGCAGTGTTTAGCACATTTTCGTAAAAGTAATTCGCCTTTTCAAATTTATCCCAAAAAAAAGTGTAGCTTTGAGACAATTGAAAATCACCATCTAAATGAAATAAATCTTTAATATCATGACGCATCGTATTAAGTGCGGCAAACATCCAGCAACGGCCAGATTTTTTCTGATTAGCTACTTTACCTGTGTTCAAATCAATTGAAAAAGTCGGTACATTTGCATTAACAATTTCTTGATTAAAACTTGCATTGTGAATCCCGTTTTTTGTGGTAGCACGACGAGCGATTGTCGTTAACGGTGATTGTGCTGATTGTTTAAATTCAGTGAGTTGTTGTTTTGTTATTTCTGAAGACATTATGAGCTCCTTTTTCATATAAATACAATATAACGCGATTAAGTATAAAGAACAAGTACTTGTGAAATAAAACTAATCAGGAGACACACAATGATTAAACTTGCTTTACAGCCTCGTGTTATAAGAGCTATAACTTGCAAATTTTGTAATAAGGTGCATAGTTAAGGTAGACTGTGCAAGTTGTCTGACATGGTCAAAAACTGAAAATAAGGATCATGATAATGAAAAAACACGGCTTAACTGAAAAAGAACAAGGCGAAGCATTGACTGCTGCCGCCGAAATTATTAATATTCCCTACACATTTGAAAGCCAAGCACCTTTTCGCGTATGGATTGATAAAGATGAAAACATTTACGTTGATATTAAATCAGCTGCTGTAGGCTTTCGTGCAGAGCTAAATTATGGTGATATTGGCGTTGCAACACTCAAAAATAATGTTGATGTGCCAACTTCTGATGACTTGATGTCCTTGGTGGAACAATTAATTGATGATGATGTGCAGGACTTTTTGTTAGGATTTGCTATGGACGCACCAGTGCGTGACAATGGCGAGTATGCTAGTAGTTTGCGTGAAGCTTTCCAAGCCTTCACTACTAAATAATTTGTAGTCTGTTATAAAAATTAAGATGCGAGAAACCGTTTGGGGTTGTTTTCTGGTAAAATGTTTTATTAGAGGTTTAAATTAAGAATGACACCAAAACAGTTTTTAGATTTAGTTGAAATTCGCGTGGTAATTCCTAGCGTTGCACCTTTGATGGTTGGCTTGGCGTATAGTCAATGGCAGTATGCTCGCGTTAATTGGTTGAATGCAATATTATTAATTATTGCGACCATCAGTGTACATCTGGCAGTTAATACATTTAACCGATATGAAGATGCCAAACGTCAAAAATCCAATGAATTTTTACGTGAAAAGGCGCAAGGTGAGGTAATAACTAATAAGCAAGTGCTTCATGTTGCTGAAACTTTAGCTGGTATTGCTGTGTTAGCTGGGATCGCTGTTGCGTTAAGAACGGATTATATTACGTGGATTATCGGTATTATTAGTTTTTTGATTGGCTATCTATATTCTGCTGGTCCAAAACCAATTACAAATACACCGTTTGGTGAAGTTGTGTCTGGTATAACAATGGGATATTTCATTTTTATCGCACAAGTTTACGTTAATACACGTATGGTACCCACAATAAATGTCTTGTTCCAATGGTTAATTGTTAGTTTACCTTTAACTATTTTCATTGCTGAAATTATGTTTGCTAACAACATTGCAGACCACGATGAGGATGAGGAAAATCAACGGCAAACACTTGTCCATTACCTTGGCATGGCGTCAAGTAAAAAAGTCTATATGTTTTGGACTATTGCTGCTTTTATTGAGGTTATAATTGCGACATTAGTTGGCTGGTTACCGATTACGAGCTATGCTATGGTAATATTATTGCCAATTGTCATTAAAAATGCTCGTGCATTTATTAGACGACCAGTGAAGCAAGAAACCTTTGTTTTGGCCATTAAAAACTTGGTCATTGTGATGTGCGGCATGACAATAGTTATTTTAGCTGGTATATGGTTATAAAAAAAGCCCGTTAGGGCTTTTTTAGTTAAAACGTTGTAAATTTTCAATACTGATCACTTCAAAGTGTCTTTTTCTAAATGTTTCACGAGTTTTTGTAATGTGATGCTATCAAATACAAGTGGTAAAGTGAACATTAACGTAATGGTGCCATTTGATGGCTGTAAACTTAACACGGATTCAATATTTGAATATTTAGCTATGATTGTTGAAATTTTTTTAAGATCGCCTTGTGCCTTATGTGTTGCAACAGAGAGGGCAACACCACCAGTGCGAACAGACCAGCTTTGTGATAATAAATCCATTAATGCATCGTGCGTGAATATACCGGTAAAATGGTGATTATCATCTAATACAGCAATAAAAGGCAGATCACGGATGGCAAAAAAAACTTCATAAAATTGGCTTGTTGTATAAATAAATTTAGTCGAATTGCGCATAATAGTCGTGACTGGCAGGTTCATATCACCATTTTTAGCGATATGTTCGTAAACATGTTGCTTATAAACGTTGCCACGAAAAAGGTTGCCAGATTCATCTAAAATTGGCATAGTACGCGTATGTGACTCGCTTGGTGAATTAAATAAATCGTTCACTTGTGCAATAGTTGTATTTTCAGTCACAGTAGTTAGTTTTGACTTTGGGGTGATTAAACTTTCATGGAGCATATACTTATCCTAAAATTAATTTTTTATCATTAAATAGCCATATATCATGATAACACAGAATTCTGTTATACTGGTAATTAAGATTGAGAATTTTAGTAAGGAAACGCGTATAATTAATATGAAATATATCATTGGATTAGGTAATAT
>AEMJ01000672.1 GCA_000166735.2 Leuconostoc inhae KCTC 3774
TTTTCAGATCGTTCAGGTGATTTACCTGGTAATCTTTGGGATGCAACAGATGACCAAATAAAATCATTAATACCTGGAAAAATTGTTAAATTGCAAGGTGTGCGTGGTGCATATCAAGATAAACCACAGGTACAAATTACAAATTTGCGTTTGTCAGAAACAGGGGAACCAAGTAATCCAACAGATTTTATGGTTCACGCGCCACTCAAAGAAGATGAAATGAATGACGAATTGGGTGATTTTATTTTAATGATAACTAATCCAACTTGGAATAGATTAGTACGTAAAATTTTTTCTTTGTATCATGATCAATTTTTAAGTTTTCCTGCAGCAAAATCAAATCATCATGCCTTTGCTGGTGGCTTGGCGTTTCATTCTTTGTCTATTGCTAAGCTAGCTAAAAGTGTTGTGGCACAATATCCACAAC
>AEMJ01000671.1 GCA_000166735.2 Leuconostoc inhae KCTC 3774
GCATTAATAGCAATTTGACGCCCAAGTCCTTGTGCAAATAAATTAGTTTTTTTAGGCATTGGTGGTTCATTCATGACATTGGTTAGTATCGGTTCACGACTCAAAGCAAATCCAGGTAAGCCATCAGACACTAAATTAATGAACAATAGATGTACCGGAAGCAGTGGCGATCCCCATCCAAGAAGCATGGCAATCAAAATT
>AEMJ01000670.1 GCA_000166735.2 Leuconostoc inhae KCTC 3774
CGGTACAAATTAGAGACTTTTATTTTTGAAAATCACCGTAATTTTGTTTATGCTTATGATCAAAAAATATCCTCAGGCTGAAGACTATATCGTGAGTGTTGGAAACAGGTGGGTATCAGAAACATTTAATATCACACAGCTAGGACGTGAAATTAATTTTGCGCCACAAAATACAACCTTAACACTAGTCGGTGGTGTTCTGGATGAAAAAGGACAAGTTTGGCATAACTTAGCATCTATATTGCAAGATAAGACGCATAAAAATTCAACAAGTTATCGTGACACAACGCGATTTTGATGTTTTGAAGTCACTTGGCTATGTCACACATAAATTACGTGTT
>AEMJ01000669.1 GCA_000166735.2 Leuconostoc inhae KCTC 3774
TAAAACCATAATTAATAATTAAATCATCAACCACTATATTATTAACGATATCATTATCTTTTACTTGCGCTAAAGTTATTTTTAGTTGCCCATTTTTTTGCTTTTCAATATGACTTATTTTTTGGGGGTTTCTTGTATGACTGTTGACTGCTCTAACGCCAGCACACTTTGTTCCATCGCACGAAAGTTATCACGGCGATGAATAATTGTAGTCGATCTGGTAATATCGTTCAACATCGTTGCCATATCCACAGCAGAGTCACCACCACCAGCAATTGCGACATGATGATTAGCAAAATCTTGCTTGTGCATCACAAAATAATGCACACCTTGACCTACCAGTTCATCGACACCATCAACTTGCATTTTACGTGGTTCAAACGCTCCTTTGCCAGTTGTTATAATGACCTTTTTAGCTTGAAAAGGTTTACCGATATCCGTCGTTACTGTGAATAACTCGCCAGTTTGTTCAACATTAACCACAGTCGTTTCTGTTTTAATATCGACTGGAAATAAGTGTAATTGCTTATCTAGTTCTGTAATAAATGCTGACCCTTTAATACCAGAAAAACCAGCAACATCTAAAATCGTTTTTTCAGGGTAAA
>AEMJ01000668.1 GCA_000166735.2 Leuconostoc inhae KCTC 3774
CACCTAATATGATTAAAATAAATAATACTAAGGCTATCGTTGTGACAACGATAATTACTGTTATAGCATTAATTACCACTATTTTAGTACATTAATACCGCTATCGCTCATCAAAATTTATGAACAATGAGAAAAATTATTTATCCCACTATCTTAACTGCAAAAGCGTTGATACAGGTTTTTGATTTTTCAACCGTGCCAGCAATAGATGAAACCAACAAGCCCGATCCAAAGAAAATTTTATAGTTTTTAGGGTCAAACGTCTCATCAATCACACTATGAGGGGCTAGTTTTTTAATGTTTTTAAACTCATTTTCAAAGTACTAACACCGCTCGTCATGAAAGGTTTGATAGTCTTACCTGATAAATCATTTACTTTAAAAAACCTCTCATAGCATGTGCCATGTCCATCCCAAACATCGGATAGCCCAGATAAATGAC
>AEMJ01000667.1 GCA_000166735.2 Leuconostoc inhae KCTC 3774
AGTCGTTTTGCCACCTGGAGCCGCTGCCAAATCCAAAATACGTTCCCCAGGTTCTGGCCGCACAGTTTCGCCGACAAACTGTGCTGAAGGTTCTTGAGAATAAACGACACCCGTCACATGTGATATAGAGTGACCCGAAACCGCACCAAAAAACCCCATTGACCATACGGTACTTGCCCATCATTTGGTGTGTCTAGTAAATCAGTATTCGCTTTTAAGGGATTAATACGATACGCCTTTTGCACAGGACCATCGAATGCTTTAAAGAAATCGATTGATTCGTTACCTAACAAACGTGTATATTTGCTTATAAAATCCTCTGGTAAAGTTGACATTAGAAAGCATCGACCTCATCACGTGTCGGGATTGAAGGAATAGCGCCAGCACGTGTGACAGCAATCGCACTCGCAATACTTGCCCGTTTCACAGTTTCTTCCAAGTTATTAAAATCAGCATCAATCACACTGGCTAACGTACCAATAAAAGTATCACCAGCACCTGTTGTATCAACTGCATCAACTTTATTAGGTTTAACCCACCAACGCTTATCTCTATCCGCTACAAAAGAACCCGCGTCACCTAATGTAATAATACTACGTGGCACACCTTTAGCTAGAATTGCATTGCTCACACGATTCAAAACTGCTTCATTATTCTCAACGGTAATACCCGTCAATAATTGTGCCTCAGTTTCATTTGGTAAAATAATATCTGTTACATGCGTTAATTCTGGTATTAAATCATAAACAGCTGGTGCAGGGTTTAAAATAGTTTGCACATTATTTGCCTTAGCAATTTTAAAAGCTGCAACAATAACCTCTAATGGTACCTCAAATTGTGCAATCAGTGTATCCGCTTTTGCAATCACATTTTCATCTAAATCAGCGACTGTGAGTGCCTGATTTGCACCACCATGAATCAAAATTGTATTTGCCCCATTTTCTTGCAACATAATGTAAGCTGATCCAGTAGGTACTTCACTATTTGTTGTCACTGCATTGACGTTAACCCCATTTGAAAGTAATGTGGCACGCATAAATTGACCATTGCTATCATTCCCAACAGAACCAATAAATGAGACATTGGCTCCTTGACGTGCGGCGGCCACCGCTTGGTTTGCTCCCTTACCACCGGGTGCTGTCGTCACATCAGTTAATGCCATAGTTTCACCGACTAGTGGCATGCGTGGCATTTTCATAATGTTATCGACATTTAGGCTACCAAGTACAACAATATTTTTAGTCATGGCTTATAGTATCCAGTCACAAGTGCTTCCATTTGTTTTTTATATCAGCTTTATTATAAAGGACAAGCAATTGCGACTGAACACATTCCCTTCATTAATTTTTATCATATCTATCATCATACCATGATTTTAAGTATCAAAAAAGTGCGTTAATAGGTGCTAATTAGGTATTTCCCAACAAGTTTAAGTCAGATAAGTCCACCATCATCTTATGAAAGTCAATCTTACACACATTGAATCAAAAAATCTCTGTGAACTCGGTTTTTTAATACCAATTTCACAGAGATTTTTAAATATTAATCCGTTACTATTATTTTATTTTTTTCTCTAAAAAAACGATAAATTGTCAATGCAACAACTAGCAGAGAAATTGAAATTGCTAATAATAATGTTTTAGTGGTTTGATCATGATATACCAAAATAGCACGAATAAGCGCGGTTACGCCAATATACAAAAAGCTCTCCATACTAATATGTGCGTCTTTAATGAAATATTCGCGCACCAGACTCATAAACTCAAAAAATAAGAATACTGCTAATGTCGCCTCAGTTATTTCATTAAAATGCGCTCGCATATCGTTAATCGTAATCAATAAGTGTGCTAAATTATAAATCTCGCGTAATAAAAATCCAAAAATCACAAAGCCAATACAAATCATCACTATATTTAGCACATATTCAAAACAATTTGCAACCTTCTGGTGCCACTCATGTCTCATAACTTGACTCCTGTTTTTATGTCGTTTACCATTATTAATTCACATGTTATACGCTTACCTTGCCATAAGTTAGATGCATCTATTAAAAATCAAACAAACTTAACTGATTTTCATCAGGCATACCATCTAGTACAGAATTCTGTGTTAAATAGTCAATAACTGTTTGTGATACCTTACCACGTTTTTTCAGATCTTCTTTACTTAAGAAGGACTTATCTTGCCGTGCAACAATAATTTGCTTAGCAACGTTCTCTCCTAAACTAGGGACTGCTGAAAAAGGTGGGATTAATGTGTCGCCATCAATAACCCATTCATTGGCCTCTGATTTGTACAAATCCACCATCGAAAAAGTTATCCCTCGTTCAAGCGCTTCATTAGCCATCTCAAGTACAGTTAGCAAATTTTTATCACCAACAGTCGCATCGTTTCCAAGCGCTCGTAAACGTTTCAAAGCCTCTTTCGTTGCGTTCTTTCCACGACTCATCGCCACAATATCGAATTGATCTGCACGGACAGAAAAGTAAGTCGCGTAGTAAATCATTGGGAAATATACTTTAAAGTATGCAATTCTCAAGGCCATTAATACATATGCTGCCGCATGAGCACGCGGAAACATATACTTAATTTTTAGCATTGATTGAATATACCATTCTGGAATTTTTGCTTCACGTAACTGCACTTGATAGTCATCCGTTATTCCCTTGCCTTTACGCACTTTTTCCATAACGTTAAATGCATCAGCTGCTGGAAATCCCCAATTAATCAAATCAGTCATAATTTTGTCACGTGTTCCAATAACCGTACCGATTGTTGCTGTACCATTTTCAATTAATTCGTTCGCATTTCCTAACCACACATCAGTGCCATGTGATAAACCAGAAATTTGTAACAATTCCGAATAATTATGTGGTTGTGTTTCTTCCAACATGCCACGCACAAAATTTGTACCAAATTCTGGTAAACCAAGTGTACCAGTCTTTGAAAAAATTTGTTCCTCCGTCACGCCTAACGCTTTTGGTGATGTAAACAAACTCAATACACCGGGATCATTGGCTGGAATTGATTGTGGGTCAATTCCTGACATATCTTTTAAAGTGCGAACCATAGTCGGATCATCATGTCCTAATATATCCATTTTGAGTAAGTTATCGTGAATAGCGTGATAATCCATGTGCGTCGTTTGCCACAACGATTTTTGGTCATCCGCTGGATATTGTACCGGTGTAAAGTCATACACCTCATACTCTCGTGGCACAATCAAAATGCCTCCTGGATGCTGGCCAGTTGTCCGCTTAACTCCAGTTACGCCTTGCGCTAAACGTTCTACCTCAGCGCCACGATATTGTTTCTCATGATCTCTTTCATAACCCTTAACGTAACCGAAGGCCGTTTTCTCAGCGACAGTTGCTATTGTTCCTGCACGGTAAACATTATGTTCACCAAACAACACTTTCATATAGTTATGTGCAATGGGTTGATAATCACCAGAAAAATTCAAATCAATATCTGGTACCTTGTCCCCTTTAAAGCCCATGAACGTTTCAAATGGAATATTTTGGCCATCCCCAATTAACATTTCATTTGGATGATTAGGGTCAGCTTTGTCAGGAAGATCATAACCCGACTCATAGATTTTAGGATCTGCCAACTCAAAATAATCGCCATGTGCGCTACGATAATGCGGTGCAAAAGGGTTAACCTCTGTTATACCTGACATTGTGGCAACAAAGGAAGAACCAACCGAGCCACGTGAACCCACTAAATAACCATCTTTGTTTGATTTTTCAACTAGTCGTTGCGCGATAATATAGTGTGGCGCAAATCCATTGCCAATAATTGCAGTTAATTCTTGATCAATTCGTGATTGAATGACATTTGGCACCGGATCACCATACCATTTTTTGGCTGTTGCAAGTGTGCGTTTGGTAAGTTCATCACCAGCACTTGGAATATTAGGCGGATACGAACCGCTTTTTAGTGGTGAAATCGTCTCCAACATATTAGCAACAACATGTGTATTGTCGATAATTAGTTTTTTGGCCAAATCTTCACCCATAAAAGCATAATCATCCAATAAATCCTGAGTTGTACGAAAATACAGTTTAGGTAACGCTGTCCTGTTTTGAGGATTACCTGGTTGCGTGGCAATTAAAATATCACGATAAATTTTATCTTCCGGATTTGTATACTTAACATCTCCCGTTACAACGACAGGTTTTTTTAACTGATCACCAATTGACACCATCTCTTGTAAAATAGCGTGTAACTTTTCTGTATTTGCGATTAATTCTGATTCAAGCATTGGCTCGTAATTCGCAGTTGGTTGAATTTCGATATAATCATAATACTGAGCTTTTTTAAGGGCTTCATCTCGTCCCTTTTCAATCAATGTCATAATGACATCACCACTTGTATCACCAGTGCCAATAATTAATCCTTCGCGATATTGATCTAAAATTGAACGTGGGATACGTGGCACACGAGCAAAAAAATTAATATTGGATTGAGAAACCAATTTATATAAATTTTTCAAACCAATATCATTTTGAACAAGTAACGTAGCATGAACTGGACGTCCGTGTTTCCAAGCATCGCCTTCTGTCATATGATCATTTAATTGCTCATGACGAACTAAATCATAACGTAAATTTGCTTCTTTGATCAGACGCCAAGCAATATGCCCAGTAGTTTCTGCATCAAATATTGCGCGATGCGCTTGTTCTAGATTAATATTAAAACGCTTGGCAATCGTGCCTAATCGATAAGACTTATAATCAGGGTACAACCACCGTGTAAATGGTAAAGTATCAATCACTGGATTTGTAATAGATTCTTGGCTATATCTTGCGTAAGCGGCATTCATAAAACCAATGTCGAAGGTCACATTGTGTCCAATTAAAACAGCCTCACCAACCCATTGTCTAAACCGTTTAATAATATTTTCTTCAGTATCAGTATGAGCAACCATTGTATCGGTTATCGAAGTTAATTTAGTTGTAAAATCAGATAGTGGGAAGCCTGGATTAATATATTCTGAAAACTTTTCAATGACATTGCCAAGCTGCATTTTAACAGCAGACAGTTCAATAATCTTATCTGTTACAGCAGATAGTCCAGTTGTTTCTAAATCAAACGCAACATAAATTGTGTCCTTATCAAGTAACGCAACTGGTGATAAACCAAATCCGATTGGTTCCCCATCTTCAACAAGGTTAGCTTCCATACCATAAATCATTTTTAAATCGTTTTTCTGTCCGGCAGCTACTGCTTCTGGAAAACCCTGCACGTTAGCTGTATCAATGATTGCCAGTGCTTCTTGCCCCCAATTTTTAGCTAGCTTTGCCACAGCAGCATAATCGGTTACCGCATCCATTGATGACATAGTAGAGTGCACTTGTAATTCAATATGCTTTTTGTCACCTTGATTATTTTTCTTGACGACCTTCATGATCAATAACTTGCAAATCATAAATGTTTAACACTAATTCACGCGCATAAGTATCTTCTTGGACATTACCAGACATGCGTACCCACATACCAGTTTTCAAGTTTTCAAATACGGCCTCATCAGATTCATTATTTGAAAACTTTTTAGCAGCTATGGCACTTGAATAGTCTGTTACTTTAAGTGTCATGAGTTTACGCCCTGAACGCAATTCACGAATTTCACTAGCAAATATGTATCCTTCGACAACTACACGATTTTCCTCATTATCAATTGTTTCTAAGCGTGTTATCTCAGCATCAGTTGCAATTTTACGTCCTAGTGTTAATTTCACACCTGTCATTGACGATTTTGGTTTAGCTTGTTCACTAGCTTTAATTGCCTTTTGCAAATCTTCATTCACCTTGGCATGGTGTTGCGCAACGCTTTCTTCAATTTGTTGCGCTAAAACATCATCTTTGCTTGGTGTCAAAATGATTTTAGAAAAACCAAAATTTTGATATGCAGACACAATTGAGTCTAATGCGGATTCATTTAAAGAACTATATAATAGCTGAGCACCAACGGCAACGCTATAGTGATTCTGGTCTATTCTTTTTAGCATCGTGTTACTAGCCATTTGTTGAATGACAGTATGATTCAGGTTTGATTCTGAAAGTGCAATATGCCAATATTGATTAACTAGCTCTTCATCAACTACTTGAACTGATGTTTTAATGATTACTACTGTCCCTGCAATATTAGTAAATGCCGTGTGTAAATTTTGACGAAGTTGCATCAATACATTAACGGGCAATATTTTATCCAAGGCTAATTGAAAGGTCCACGTTTTTGAGTTTTTTGAAACAACAACCTGTGTTAGTTCACCACCACTAAAAAACCCCTTCATTTCTTCGGGTAACTGAATATGATTCAGTAAATGCTGTAATTGTTCTTGTTGGGTTAATGCCATATTTCCCTCTAATTTATTGATTAAAAAAACCGAAAGAATCGGTTTTTTGTCTTATTTATCACCGCTCAGTAATACCGAAACAGAATCAACGACCTCACTTAGGCGCATCTCAATATTTGTATTACTTGCGCGTACCTTAACTTCGACAATATCTTCACTGGCTTTTTTACCGACCGTAATTCGAATTGGTAAGCCTATAAGATCAGCGTCAGCAAACTTAACGCCAGCACGCTCTTTTCGATCATCAACTAAGACTTCTAATCCTTGTGTTGTCAATAACGTTTCTAATTGTCCTGCCACACGTACTTGATCGGCATCTTTTATATTGACTGGCACAATGTGTACATCAAATGGCGCAACATTTGCAGGCCATATAAGACCGTCTGCATCAGCTTTTTGTTCAACTATAGCACTGAGAAGACGCGACACACCGATGCCATAAGACCCCATAATCATGTCTGTTTGACGACCATTTTCATTCAACACTTGTGCACCTAACACTTTTGAATAACGCGTACCGAGTTTAAATATATGGCCGATCTCAATTCCTGGCGTAAATACTAATTGACCTTTACCATCAACTGCAGTATCTCCCTCACGTGCTGTACGGAAATCACCAATATTTTCTTCAAGAAGTTTAACATCACGTTGCCAATTAATATTTTGATAATGTTTACCATCTTCATTCGCACCAGCAACAAAGTTTGCCATATCAGCAGCACGCTCATCGACCAACAATTGCACCTCTTCAGGTAGATTAACCGGCCCAAGTGACCCAAATCCAGCTCCCAATAGGTCGCGTACTTGGTTTTCTTCTGCAACTTCAAGCGTATCAGCCTGTAAGAAATTTTGCACCTTCACAGTGTTAACTTCAAAATCACCAGTCGTTACAACTGCTACTAATTTATCATCTGCCACAAACATAATTGTCTTTGCAATCATTGTCGCTTCAATTGATAAAAAATTTGAAATTTCTGTAATCGTTTTTGCATTCGGCGTATCAATTAACGTTAGTGCTTGCGCTTCTGCAGTTTGATTTTGTCGTTCGTAAAAATCTTTCGCCATCTCTAAGTTAGCCGCATAATCTGTTGCATCAGAGTAGGCAATAATATCTTCTCCGGCAGCAGCAGGGGCTGAAAATTCTTTTGAATCTGATCCGCCCATCGCACCGGCGTCACCAACAATGGCACGATATGACAACCCAATACGATCAAAAATTTTAATATAAGCAGTTTCCATATTATGAAATGCTTGATCTAAGCCTGCTTGATCTGCACTAAATGAATAAGCATCCTTCATAATAAACTCACGGGTACGTAAGAGTCCAAAGCGTGGTCTATTTTCATCACGAAATTTTGGCTGAATTTGATAAACAACCAACGGTAGTTTTTTATAAGATTTAATATCATCAGACATGAGCTGTGTAAATGTTTCTTCATGTGTCGGACCTAAAATAAAATCACGATCCTGACGGTTTTTAAACTTATACAATGCTGGCCCATATGTTTCATATCTACCTGATTTTTCCCAAAGTTCAGCGGGTAAAATTTCTGGTACCAGCATTTCATTAGCATCAATAGCATTCATTTCTTCGCGAATGATATTTTCAATTTTATTTAATACACGCTTAGCCATTGGTAAATATGAGAACATACCTGCCGCTACAGGACGAATAAACCCAGCTTTAAGTAATAACTGATGACTCTTAACTTCTGCATCAGCAGGTATTTCTCGTAAAGTTGGCATTAACAATTTAGATTGTTTCATAAGTAATCCTCGCTCAATTTTTTGAATAGTCTATGTCGCTTATTATTTAAAGATTCAACGTAATAAATCGTTTATTGTGACAGCAATCATCAAAACAAACATGAAAACTGCACCGCCAATCGTCACCACATTTTCAATTGATGCTGGTAACGGTCTACGAAGGACGGCTTCTATAGCATTTAAAACCAATTTGCCGCCATCCAATGCTGGTATTGGAATTAAATTCATAATCCCTAAATTTAACGATAGCATAGCCATAAAAGCCAAAATACCCAGAAATCCTGTTTTGGCTACCGTGGATGTTTGCTTGGCGATAGATACCGGTCCACCCAGCTTATCTAAGCTAAACCCACCAGAAAAAAGGTGACTTAAAGCGTACCAAATTCTTTGTATCGTCGTACTTGTCGTTAAAACACCATATTTAATGCGCGAACCAAAATCAGTATATGTCCGTGCTGTTATACCTACTAATGATCTGTTAACACCATCTATTTTAACAGTTTTTGCAGTCATGTTTAATTTTATTTTATTTCCGTTTCGTAATACGGAAAAACAAACTTATTGTTTGGTGTATTACTAATGGTGGTTGCTACCTGTTCCCAAGTGGTCATTTTTTGATTATTAATAGCAATAATTTGATCATTAGCTCTCAAACCAGCTTCTTTTGCTGGCATATTACTTTGGACAGTACCAACAATTGGTTCGTTTAACGTCACTTCCGGTAAAGCAAATGCCAATCCAGAAAATACGACCAGCGCTAAAATAAAATTCATTGCTGGTCCCGCAATATTAATTAACGCGCGTTTATAAACTTTAGCACTTTGAATCCACGTATCTCGAGGTGCAATTTGAATTTCTGTCCCATTGCTTTCAACAATCGTGGCATCGTGATGAACTGATAACGTTTTTGATGACTCGTCGCCATTTAGAAAACCGGTTAAAATTAAGTCATCACTTAAATCAAACGTGTCTACTTGAAATGGTACCCCTTCGCCAAACTCATCAATACGCTTATCAATTTTTATAATGTTTTTTGATCATCAAATATTAAGCGTACCCGTTGCCCAGGATCTAAGTCTGCTTCTTCATCTAATCCTGCCATGCGAACATAGCCACCTACTGGCAAGATTCGAACCGTATACGCTGTATGATTGCGACGCCAACTTAATAACTTTGGTCCCATACCAATTGCGAATTCGCGTACTAGTACCCCTGCTTTTTTAGCAACAAAAAAGTGCCCAAATTCATGTACTGCTACCAATACACCAAAAACAAATATAAATGCAATAATTGCGGTTAAATTCATATGGTTTTCATCCTAACATACCTAAAATAGCCATCAACGGCATTACGATGAGCATTGAGTCAAAACGATCTAAAATACCGCCATGACCTGGTAATATATTTCCTGAATCTTTAACACCATAATGTCTTTTAAATCCTGATTCAATCAAATCTCCCAATTGCCCTGCAATTGACAATATAATTGCAAACACCAGCAATTCAAGTAACCCATAATTTGGCAACCATTTAAACATGCTAAAAATTATCGGAATAATGACAATAGCAACTACACTACCACCAATCGATCCCTCCCATGTTTTATTAGGGCTAATTTTAGGCGCCAATTTATGTTTCCCCAATGCACGTCCAAACATGTATGCACCAGAATCAGTTATCCAAACAATCAACATACCGAAAAAAACTGTTGGTAAACCAACGCTTGCTGCTTGAAAAAAATAATGAAAGCCGGTACCAATGTATAGCATAGCTAATGTCATTGCTCCTGCATCATCAAAATTAAAATGATTACGAGCTAGCACAGTATTTAATAGCATTAAAAAATGCCAAAAATGTAAAACACAATATGCGCACTTTTAATAAACGGAATGTCATGCCAAAAGCTGTTGGGTAAGGTAATTGCGATGACGCCCACAAAACTAATGAGCGCCTCAGTTGATACCAAAATAATATGTTTCATCCGTAAGATTTCACTCATCGCAACAACCCCCATTATCAATGTTAAAATCAATAAGGGCAACTTACCTATAATCAGAAGTGGCACAAAGATGAGTAAAGCCACAACGGCAGTTATAACACGCACTTTCATTTATCAAGTCTCGCTTTCGTATTTGTCGTTTAAACCGCCAAATCGACGATCACGTGAAGTAAATGATGTAATAGCTTCAACTAAATTATCTGCAGTATAGTCAGGCCATAAGACATCAGTGAAATATAATTCTGTATAAGCTGCTTGATAAGGCATAAAATTGCTCAAACGTAGTTCTCCCGAAGTCCGTATCATTAAATCAGGTGCAGCCAAATCACCAAGATCGCCTGTCTGTAATGCCCTCGAAAAAAGGGTAGCATTAATATCATTTGGTACAATCTCACCACTAGCAACCTGCTGGGCTAATGTTTTAGCTGCCTCAACGATCTCTACTTGCCCCCCATAATTCAAGGCAAAATTCAAAATCATGCCCGTTCCTTTAGCAGTCTGATTGATGGCATTTTTCACTGCGATTTGTGTTCCCTTTGGGAGACCATTAATATCCCCCATTATTTGAACTCGAATATTATTTTTAACTAAATCTGGCACAAAATCATTAAAAAAGTCAATTGGCAATTGCATTAAAAAATTAACTTCATCCTTCGGGCGCGACCAATTTTCAGTTGAAAAAGCGTATAACGTTAATACTTTAACGCCTAAATCGCTGGCTGCTGTAGCTATTTTTTTGACTGTGTTCATAGCTGTTTTGTGACCAGCAATTCTTGGCATAAGGCGTTGTTTCGCCCATCGACCATTGCCATCCATAATAATAGCAACATGATCGGGTATTTTCAATTTTGCCTGTACAGTACTAAAATTCGTTTTCGTTTTAAAAAGCGCCAAGATGGCCCCCTCCTTGATGCGCAACATGCGCAATGGTATCTAACTCATTTTACCAGATGTCACGCTCAGGCACAAAAAAACGTGATAAGAATTTTCTTATCACGTCTCAATTTTATTGTACTGTAACAGACTTAGCCAAATTTCTTGGACGATCAACATCAAGATTACGATCTAATGTTGCATAGTAAGCAATTAATTGGGCAGGTATAACTGTTAGCAAAGGCATTAATAATTCATTAACATCTGGCAAAACATAGGCATCCCCTTTTTTGGCTAACTTTTTGCCTGAAATAATAATTGTATTAGCACCTCGGGCTGCTACTTGTGCAATTTCGCCACGCACTAACCCTGCAGTCTTTGACTGTGTTAACAAAGCAAATACCGGTGTGCCTTCTTCAATTAATGAAATTGTACCATGCTTTAATTCACCAGCAGCAAATCCCTCTGTTTGAATATAAGAAATCTCTTTTAACTTCAAAGCGGCTTCAACCGCTACCGCAGCATCCAAACCACGACCAATGTAAAACGCTGATCTTTGTCCCCGCAATGCTTGTTCAGCAATCGCTTTAAATTCATCTTTTTGATCAATAATAACTTGCATTTCAACAGCAGTTTTTGCCAATTCATTTTTCAAATCAATTTGACTATTACCCACTGCATGTGCCAAAATTGCTTCGACAATAATCTGTGCTGTATAAGCCTTTGTAGAAGCCACCGCAATTTCTGGACCAGCCAGCAATGGCAGTGCAAAGTTTGCTTCACGTGTTAAAGTTGAATTCATAACATTTGCTAAAGTCAAAGAAGGATAACCTTGCTTAACCACGTTATCAAGAACTTCACGGGAATCAGCTGTTTCTCCTGACTGACTCAAGAAAATAAAGAATGGCCGTTGACTTAGCAAGGGTTGATCATAAGCAAATTCCGAAGAAATATGTACTTCTGTCGGAATACCAGTCCATTGTTCAAAATACCGTTTTCCCACAAGTCCAGCGTGATAAGATGTACCAGCAGCAACAATATAAAGACGATCAGCTGCTTTAATTGCTGAAATAATGTCATCATCAATATTTTGAATTTGTGCATTGTCGTCAAAGTAATATTGTGATAATGTATGTGCCACAATCACTTGTTCATCAATTTCTTTTAGCATGTAGTAAGGATATACACCCTTATCAGTTTCTGAAGCGTCGATATCCAAATGAAATGGCTCACGTGTCACTTCATGACCCTGTGCATCAAACAAATGCACTGCTTTTTTATCAATAATTGCAACGTCACCATCCATCAACTCAATAAAGTCTTGCGTCACATCAAGCATTGCCGCTGCATCTGATGTCACAACATTTCCCTGATCTGACACACCAATTAACAGTGGTGACTTTTTCTTAGCAGCATACAATAAATTAGGTGTTTCATTATCCATTAACAAAAAGCCATAAGCAGAGTTATCGTCCAACAAAGAAATCATTTGACGAAAGGCATCAAACGTCGACATATTATTTTCTTTTGAAAACTTATCAATCAATTGAACAGCAATTTCGGTATCAGTTTGTGAGTGTAACTCTACCCCTTGCAAATAAGTATCGCGTAATTCATCATAATTTTCAATAACGCCATTATGAACCAAGAAAAAGCGGCCATCTTCAGACATATGTGGGTGTGCGTTTTCGACAGAAACGCCACCATGTGTAGCCCAACGTGTATGCGCAATACCTGCTGTACCAGTGATGTTTTTATTTTTAGTTGCCTCTTCCAATACCGAAACACGGCCTTTTTCTCGTACTAAAAAGTCACCAGCATCACCACCATTAACATAAACACCAGCTGAGTCATAGCCACGATACTCCAGTTTTTCTAAACCTCTTAACAAACTTGGTAAAACTTGATTCAATCCTGTAGCACCAACAATTCCACACATAAATATATCCTCTTTTTTAAATTGGTTAAACTTTCAATATCGCACTAACAACCACTATTTTAAAGCATACTAAGCTATTTGTCAACGATATATAAAAATTGGTATAGGTCTAATTAACAATTTATTTTCTTTACTAGACAATATATCTATCATTCACAAACACTAAATTGTGGTAAACTATTAAAAAATGAAAGTGAGCGTTACTGTGACAAAAAACGTGACATGGCATATTATTAATGCCAAAATTTTAGATGTATTTAATCTTAAATTTGATGAAACAGAACTTTGGATAGACAACACCAAAATTATTTATCGTGGCCATCGCTCAGATCTAAAAGCCCTACATACATACGATGCTCAGGGACAGTATATTATCCCCGGGTTAATTGATGCTCATGTGCATATTGAGAGTTCATTATTAGCACCTAGTGAGTTTGGTAAACTAGTCATCCCACATGGCATTACTAGAATTTTTGCTGATCCACATGAAATTGCTAGTGTTTCCGGCGTTTCGGGTATTCAATATATGTTAGAGGAGGCACGTCAATCACCTCTTCACATACACTACATGTTACCATCATCTGTTCCAGCAACATCATTTGAGCATGCTGGTGCTACACTCCACGCAGACGCGCTTAAACCATTTTACAGCGTACCAGAAGTTAACGGTCTGGCGGAAGTAATGGATTTTCCTGCTGTTTTCAATGAAGATGATGATATGCATCAAAAAATCATGGATGCACAGGCAGCCGGTAAGCATGTCGATGGCCATGCTTCAGGATTATCACGAGAACAACTCGCAATTTACCGCAAATATGGTATTGATACCGATCACGAGAGTGAAAATGCAACACAGGCACTTGAGCGATTAAATTCAGGTTTTTCAGTATTTGTCCGTGAAGGTACAGTTGAACGTGACGAAATTGCTATTCTGCCAGCAATTAACGTTGCCAATCAATCACATTTTTCATTTGCTACTGATGATAAAACAGCAAATGATATACAACATGAAGGTGCCATTGATTTCAGTGTTAAGTTAGCAATTGAAAATGGTATGGCCCCTGCTATGGCTTTCACAATCGGTAGTTATAATGCTGCCCAAGCACAGCATCTCCAAAATGTTGGCGCATTAACTGACGGTTTTGTAGCTGATTTAGTCATAATCAATCAACTAGATGATTTTACTGTGAAAAAAACGATGATAAATGGTGAATGGTATGTTGAACCCGAAACCCAAGTGACACCACTAGCCAATCAACTTCTTAATTTCACTTTGGTAACATCAGATATTGAATTACCAATTGATCCCAAAAAGCCTGCACATGTGATGAATATCATGCCTCACCATATTACAACACAGCATACTATTGAAACTGTCCCAAGTAACAATGGCTATTTTATACCAAATAACACTTACGCAAAAATAGTTGTCGCAGAACGATACCATAATCTTGGACACGGTATTGGTATAATCAAAGGATTTAATCTGACATCTGGCGCAATTGCTTCAACTATTGCTCATGATTCTCACAATATTATTATTGCTGGTACAAACGATTCAGACATTATTCTCGCTGCCGATACATTACGTGAAATTGGTGGCGGACAAGTTGTTGTTAATAATGGCAAGATAACCACTTTACCACTTGCCATTGGCGGATTGATGTCTGATCAGTCATTTCAAGATACAATTGCCACCAATAATAAGTTACAACAAGCTTTTTCTGAAATTAGCGACATTAAGTATGACCCCTTCTTGACGTTATCCTTTATGGCACTACCAGTTATTCCAAGTCTTAAAATAACAGATCAAGGTTTATTTGACTTCAACAGTTTTTCTTTCATTCAGGTTCAAGACTAATTATGAAAACACTAAGTATCGCTCCAGAACAACTCCTGACAATTCTGCTTGGTCAACCGGTAACACTGCGCCTTGATTATACTGGCTTATTATTACTGGCGGCAGAAAAGAATAAACAGCGCAATTTACCCTCCGAAATGGCTGCCTGTATTATTTATATTGATAATCGTCAAATCACATTTGTTTCCCTAGTTCACCCATTCAAAGTACACTCACATTTTGATATGTGCCAAACTGACGACAATCATATTCATCGTGAACCATACAATTGGTTTGGACCGCAATCATTAGTCATTGAAAAAAATTAAAAGATTTTTCAATGAGCTATGATGGTCCGTTAAATAGTGATGGCAACATTCCTAGAGAATTTATTCCAGATAATATTGCAGAACCAGTTATATTATCCGATAAGTATTGGCAGGATTATACGCAATTTGTTAATGATCCTGATCATAGTTTCGCTGCACAAATTAAACCTATGTTTAAACAACAATAAAAATACACGAACTAAGACATAGCTTAGTTCGTGTATTTTTTATTTTTAATAATTCGTACTCTACAAAGATTAGTCATGCTCTATCCCTGAGGTGCCATCAGTAATATTGACATGACGTGGTCGTGATCCGTCAGCAGGACCAATATAACCACCAGCTTCTAAATCATCAATTAATCGTGCAGCGCGATTGTAACCAATACGAAAACGGCGTTGTAGTAATGATGTTGACGCTTTTTGTTGTTCAATAATAAATTGGATAGCCTCTTGAAATAGTTCATCTTCACTATCCCCTTGACTCACACCATTGCCACTATCTTGTGAAATTTCATCATCAGTTACAGTCATTGACTCTGAGTACTGCACTTCTTGTTGTGCTTTAACGAACTCAACAACATTAGTGACATCAGTATTGCTGATAAACGCGCCTTGAACGCGTTGCGTTGGTTTGCCTGGCGGCGCAAAAATCATGTCTCCCTTGCCTAACAATTTTTCAGCACCATTGCTGTCTAAAATGGTGCGTGAATCGATACCCGAAGCCGTTCTAAAAGCAATACGTCCAGGAATGTTACTTTTAATTGTCCCATTAATAACTTTGACATCCGGCCGTTGCGTTGCTAGAATCATATGAATACCCGCTGCTCGCGCTTTTGCACCTAAACGGGCAATAGATACTTCTATTTCTGAACCAACTGTACTCATCAAATCTGCAAATTCATCAACAATGGCTATAATATAGGGCATTTTTTGCATAACACTAGCACCAGATTCTTTTGCTTCAGCATTTTGCTTGTCCACTGCTAAATTATATTCGCCAATATTACGTTTACCAAACTGCGCAAGTAATTTATAACGGTTTTCCATTTCGTCCACAACTTTTTGCAAAGACTTAGCTGCTTTTCGTGGGTCAGAAACAACTGGAGTCAATAAATGTGGAATGCCATTATAAATTGATAATTCAACTACTTTCGGATCGACCATCATCAATTTTACTTCACTGGGTCTTGCCTTTAGAAGAATTGAAATGATGATACTGTTTAAACCGACTGACTTACCTGAACCAGTTGATCCAGCAATTAATAAATGTGGCATATCTGCTAAATTAACCATGATAATATTCCCTGTGACATCACGGCCCAAAGGCACATTCAAAAGATGCTTATCATCTTTTGGTGCTTGTTCGATCATGTCACGGAAACCAACCGTAGCTTGGGTATCGTTTGGTACTTCGATACCTACATATGGTTTACCAGGTATTGGTGCTTCAATTCGAATAGACTTTGCTGCTAACGCTAATGCCAAATCGTCCGATAAATTAGCAATGCGATTAACTTTAACCCCCTGCCCTGGTTTAAGCTCATACTGCGTCACAGTCGGCCCAAGAGACACACTGGTCACTTCCGCCTCTACACCAAAACTAAGTAGTGTATCACGCACTAAACGTGATTTTTCAGTCAAACTTTTAAATTCCTTTGTTTGATCAGTTGGCGTGATTTGCGTTAATAAATCAATAGTTGGCAATTGATAATCAGGATTCTCATCTTCTGTTGTGCCTGTCGCCAATTCAATCAATTCATCACTAGTTTCGGTTGATTTGCCTATATTTTTTGCCACAACATCATTTTGTATGACTTCTTCTGTTACAGGTCCCTGCCATTTAATTTCGGGCTTTACAAAGTCCTCAGCATTTTGTATTTCTCGATCAGTAACAGACTGTGGCGCTTCAGATATTACTGGTGCTTTTTCTTGATGAACACCTAATGGGTCGTCACCGTAATCAGTCATACGCTTTCTTTGCCGATCACGTTTTTTAAAAAGTGATGCTCTTGGTGGCATATTTGCATGTTGCTCTTGAACATAGGCAACGCCTTTTTGCGCTTTTTCAATCCCTTTTTGTGTTAAATCACGCGCAGGAATACGGAAAAAATACAATTCCAGCAAACAATAAAATAATCGAAACTATCCACGTGCCAATGTTTGACATCAAAGTAAATAATAACTGATAAATTATAGCACCTACGCTACCACCACCTACTGGTGTATTTGATGCCTTATTAACAAAATCTTGGCCTATTAAATGGCTTACCTCTTGCGTATAACCATTGCCATTCTTCAATGAGTATGTAAAAAAAGCAAAGAAGACATGGTGAGTAATGAAATAAAGACCATAATAGCCCCTATCCAAAAATGTCCCGGAATTTTGGGTAATTTTTTAAATACAAAATAATAAATCAACACAACTGTCAGTGGTACTAAAAATCCAAGATATAAGTTACCAAAGAAGAATCGAATGACATTTGCCGTATACGCACCTAATAAACCTAATTTAAATATCCCTAGGATACCAAATAATACCGTCACTAAAATAGCAATATTTTTACTAATTATTGTATTTGTGTTTGTGTTTGTTTTTTTCGTGACGTCGGTGTACGACGTTTTTGTGGTGTTTTTCGAGTTGCCAATTATCTTCACCTTTATAATTAATTATTACTTAAACTTTATTTTACCATGAAAGCAAAACAAACACTTGTTCCTTATATTCTCAAAATTGTCTGACACAATATAAAAAAGTCACAACCAAAGTTGCGACTTTTTATAGCTCGTGAGAGAATCGAACTCTCGATTCCGCCGTGAAAGGGCAGCGTCTTAGCCGCTTGACCAACGAGCCATGGTCAGATGCTATTTCATTATTGAAATAACTATACCATATTAACAATTATTCCAACCATTGTCAACCGATTACTTCAATTTATCTTGTTCATAGTTATGAATTGTATCTAAATTAGGAAAATGTTGCTGACGTAACGCTTCAAACAAAACAATTGCAACGGTATTTGACAGGTTTAAAGACCTAATGTGTGTATCATTTTGTGGAATACGAATGGCTTTTTCAGGGTTTTGACGCATAAATACTTCCGGTAGCCCAGTCGTTTCCTTACCAAACAAGAAGTACTGATCACCTTGCATTTGCATATAATTAGGTTGTGTGTAATCCATATTAGCAAATTTTGAAACTAAATAAAGTTGATCTTTATCAGTCAAAGTTGCCAAAAAATCAGGCAAGCTGGCATGTTTCACTAGTTTCACATGTTCCCAGTAATCCAATCCTGCGCGTTTAACATGCTTATCATCAAGATCAAAACCTAGTGGTTCGATTAAGTGTAAAATGGCATTAGTACCCGCTGTGGTACGTGCAATATTACCAGTGTTTGCTGGCATTAATGGTTCAAATAATACAATATGATTAGTCATTTCTATATATCTTCCACTTCGTCTTTATAAAATTCTGAATTGTTACGCCACCACATATATATACGTATCACAATAACCTTTACAACAGCATATGTTGGTACTGCTAAAATGATACCTAGCACACCAAAAATGTGTCCACTACTTAATAATACGACAATTACTGTTACTGGATGGATAGAC
This sequence comes from Leuconostoc inhae KCTC 3774, assembly GCA_000166735.2. GTDB lineage: Bacteria > Bacillota > Bacilli > Lactobacillales > Lactobacillaceae > Leuconostoc > Leuconostoc gasicomitatum. The sequence continues at coordinate 18,727 of AEMJ01000667.1, forward strand.
AACGCCTCACCTAAAATTTTTGGTGCAATAACATGTCCTTCAATTGGTTGCTCAATAGCTAACACGATAATTGCTAATACAAGCATTTTTGGTCCACCTGCTATTAATGCCACAGTCCATACAGGTACTTGTGCAATAATTGACCCAACATAGGGAATCATGTTAAACAAGCCTGCCATTAATGCAAGTAGAATGCCATAGGGCAACCCAATCAACGTGAAGCCAATACTAAACATAATCATAACTGCAAAAGCAACACCCAATTGTCCACGAATGTATTGTGCAATTTGTTTGCTAATATCTGTCAGTAACTGTTGTATTGATTGTTGTGCTTGAGGTGGAAATTTTTCAGCAACAAATTCAGAAAATTTATGGCCATCTAATAACATATAATATAAAATAAAAGGCGTAGCAACAGCTGTTATGCCAACAGTTGTTAATATTGATGCAAATGAACTGATGCCAGCTACACCAGTTGTCAGGTATTTTCGACTCCAATCAATCACGGTTTGGTTAATATTGGTGTTTGTATGATTTAAAAATTCTCTCACCGGATTGAACTGGTCTGATTTAAATGTTTCATTAATGAAATTCTGACTTGTATGCCAATAGCTCGGCCAATTATCAGTAAAAGTGACGACCTGGCTGCGCAATACAAAAACAACGGTCGTTAGAATCCCTGCTATTATTGCTAATAATAATATCAAAATAATGCCAATTGATATGCCACGTGGTAATCTCGTGTATTTACTAATGAGATTAACCACTGGACTTAGTAAGTAATAAAGTACCCCAGCAATTAAAATTGGTGCACCCACCGCTGTAAATAACGCACGTACTGGTTCAAATATAAAACG
>AEMJ01000666.1 GCA_000166735.2 Leuconostoc inhae KCTC 3774
CTAATTGTGTTCTAAAAAATAATTTTGAAAAGATTAATTGATTTGTATGCTGTCCAAACAATTTAATTTGTTCTACAATAGCAAATCCAGACACGAACATGACGGCTAAGGGTATTATAACTACCCACGTATGGCGCATAATTAACGCCCAATATAAATTAACAAAGAAAAATAACGCAGTGGCATAACGAATCAACATAAAACGATTAAATTGCATACTTTTAAGACTCATGTCTTGACGATTTTTTTCAACTGTAACCGCTAGTTGTTTATCTTTCGACTGGGCTCTCTCTCGTCGTTGATTGACTGCTGCCTTCAATTTGCTTCACCTCCTTGTATAAATGTTGCATTTCAATGGCCATTTCTCTCAAAGTCATTGTTGTCATCAAATGATCTTGCGCATGAACCAAAATAATTTCCATATCAATTTTGGTTCCTGCCGCATAGGTTTGAAGTAATTTTGTTTGTGATTTATGCGCCAATA
>AEMJ01000665.1 GCA_000166735.2 Leuconostoc inhae KCTC 3774
TCAGGAGAAGTCAGCGATACTTTATAGCCTGCTGTTGGTTCATTTTCAATGCCATAACTGCGTCTTGTACCTCATATGCCGTGTCAAAATCATGGACGACATTAACGTAATCGTTCTGATCTAATGGGACATTATCTTTAAATGCCTCAAACAAATGTTTTGCAAGCTTTTGCTGTTCTAATGTTAATGTCATAATACTCTCCTACGAAATGAAACAAAAAAGAGACAAGTTGCTTGTAAAAAGCAGCTTGTCTCTTTGACATTTATCAGCTGCCTATCAATTGATTGATAGGCACCAAAAATTATCAGCACCTATCACGAAATAATGATAATGCTGATAATAATTTGTGTTGTTGTATTAACTGATGTTGTCATTTGTTTATCTCTTTTTATTTAATACATTTATTAAAACATACTAATCAATAGTTGTCAATATTTAATTTATATCACAGAATTAATCATCCCTTAATTCCTGACTTCTCGGCTAAAGGAACTAATATTTTACCAATAATCGTGACTAAAATGGCCCCTGTAATCACTTCAAATATACCGTTAAAGGCAACAATACTAACTAACCAGCCTAAAATATTATCTGTTGGTACACCTGTAAAAATTGGTGTGCATAACCTTAAAGCCAACCGCCGTTGACAAGACAACACCAACAGTATTAATCA
>AEMJ01000664.1 GCA_000166735.2 Leuconostoc inhae KCTC 3774
ATTTTGAAAAAACGACAATTATATCTAGGAATAACAAGTATTTATCCAAATATTGAGTTGTTAGATTTAAATGTGAACACAAGTTTAGTTAGTGTGACGCTGGATCACGATAAAATTGAGCAGATTAGACAATCTCGTGGTATCTCTGCTAACGGTATTGCTAACAAAATTGGACTAAGTCGATCGCGTTATTATCGTTGGTTAAATTATGAAGTCGATTTACCATTAGATTTATTAATGGGTGTCCAGAAATTACTAGGGTTAACCAATATAGAAATGTGGGCCTTGTTTAGTCAACCTAATGATGAATTGATTCAAATAACAGCTATGTTAGCTTATTATTCATTAATTGGTTCATCTGATAAGTGTCACATAATAGGTGAATCTTTATTGAAACATAATAAAACAACATTGAAAAATGATCCATATTTGTTATTGGTTGATTTTGCCTCTCTTTGTCTCATATATGTGGATAACGATGATT
>AEMJ01000663.1 GCA_000166735.2 Leuconostoc inhae KCTC 3774
CGACCAATTAATATTAACATTAACACAAGTACTGATGCCGTTGTTATCGCGCCTAGTTCCTCTGTCATTATCGCCATAATAAAATCAGTATTTGATTCTGGTAAATAAGGTTTAATAAGTGAATTACCCAAACCAACACCAAATATACCACCATGTGCAATGGCATAATAACCATAGAGTAGTTGTCGACTCGCGTCAACTGAATTTGGATCCCATGGATTAACAAAGCTCGTTAATCGTGCAATAGCGTAGTGATCACTACTTGTTAAGTTAAAAAATGATTGGCAAATCTAATCAATGTTTGCAAAAAGCCAAATCCCAAACCCATTAAAGCCGCTACTACAGCGATGACACGCCTTGATACACCAGAGGCTAAAAATAGTGCCATTAAAATTAATATAATGATTAAACCATTACCATTATCCGGCATTAAAATAACTAGTACAAGCCCTGCTAATGGCAATCCCCAGACATTTAGTTGACTCACTGGTTGTAATTTTAATGGTACATGATTTTGCCAAGGTTGCCTAGCAAAAAAATTCGCAAAATAAAGAATCATAGCTAATTTCAAGAATTCAGCTGGTTGTAGCGTTATGAGGCCTAAATTAATCCAACCATGGGCACCATTGACAGGTGGCATAACAAACCTAGCAATAATTAGTGCCGCAATAACACCAAGTTGAATATTACGCATCCACTTTGCATTTTGTAATTTTCTAAGATTAAAATGATATAAAAAAAATGCGCCTATTAATCCTATCACAACAAAAATTGCTTGTTTAATAAAATTACTCAGGGCTGCTGTCGTTCCCTGAGTTGCTGAAAAAACCATCACAATACCTAGCATACTAAGAATTGCAAACGGTACAGCTATCCAATAATCTAATTTTCGTAATTTTTTAAACATGCAAACTTAATCACCTAAAATTGTTTTTAAATTCGTTTCGTCTAGATTTTTCGCAATCGCAATAACAAAATCTTTTGCTGCTTCAAAATCTGAAATTGACCAAATCGTTTGATGCGTGTGGATATATCGTGAGGCAACACCTAATGCCACTGAAGGTATCCCTGTTCGTTCACTTTGGGCTGCTGCAGCATCTGTCCCACCCTTTGATACAAAATACTGGTACGGAATATGATTATCTTCTGCCGTCGACAGTAAAAATTCTTTTAAACGAAGTGGTAACACAACGGTAGGATCAAATACACGTAAAAGCGTTCCCTGATCTAGTATACCTTGACGGCCCACACTACCATTTACATCATCGGCTGCGCTGGAATCAATTGCAAAAAAACATCCGGTTTCATTAAATTCACCGCACCATGTGCACCACGAAGGCCAACTTCTTCTTGAACATCAGCACCCATAATTAACGTGTTAGGCGTTTGAACATCCTTTAAAGCATCTAATGCCTCTAAAATAGTGACCATTCCAAAACGATTATCCCATGCTTTTGAGATGACACGTTTTTTATTTGCAGTCATAATTGTTGCCACTTCTGGTACAATAAAATCGCCTGGAAAAACACCAAATGCATGTGCTTCTGCCTGGTCTACAAACCCAGCATCAAATAAAATATCATCCACTGTTGGTAGTGTGATTTGACTATCACGTCCTCGTAACAAATGTGGCGAAACAGAGCTTGATACAATCGGATAAGCACCATTTGTGGTAAAGAGTGTAAACCGTTGTGATGAAATCACAGTTGGGTTCCAACCACCAACAGCCGCGACTTTCAAAGTACCATTAGGCAATACATTGGTTACAATAAAGCCTACTTCATCCATATGCGCTGCAAACATGACACGCGGTGCATGGAGATCACTATTATTTTTAACACCAAACACGCCACCTAAACCATCTTGTTTAATATCATTAACTAATGGTAATAGTTCGTCACGAAAAGCTTTGCGAATTGTCTGTTCTTGTCCTGACGTGCCTTGTAATTCCGTATATTTTTGGACTCGTGCCCATGTTTTAGCGTTCAAAATTGCTCTCCTTTTTGTCATAAAACGCGTTAATTTGATTCTAAGTATTGGCGCTCACTCATATTAAATTTTTCGTCGAACGTATAGCAGATTGGCTCGCCATTACCAATCTCCAAACCATCAATATCATTGTCGCTAATTTTTTCTAAATATTTTATTAATGCGCGTAATGTACTACCATGAGCCACAATCAATTGATTATGGCCAGCGCGTAATTCAGGCACCACAACTTCTAGCCAGTAAGGTAGCATCCGTTGACTTGCCATTTCTAAGCTCTCACCAAGTGGTTCAATACTATTAGGATAACGTCGGTCTGATACCACTTTTTCCAACAGTGGCGGCACATCTGTATAGCTACGGCGCCATAAGGCAACTGCTTCAACACCATATTTTGATCGCGCCATATCTTTATTTAACCCACGTAGTGCACCATAATGACGTTCATTTAATCGCCATGTTTTATTAATTGGTACCCAAGACTGATTCATTTCAAACAAAACAATATTGGCTGTTGTAATCGCACGTTGTAAATAGGATGTATGTACCTTATCAAAAAGTAACTGTTTTTGTACTAAAATTTCACCGACACGCTTGGCTTGCTGCTGACCTTTTAAGGTTAAAGGTACATCGGTCCAACCAGTAAATTCATTATCTCGATTAGCTGTCGATTCGCCGTGCCGAACCAATACAAGTTGTGCAACCATAAGTTAACTTCCTTAAATCAATGTTATTTCCATTATAACATTAAAAATTAAATAAATTACCAATGACCTCGTCCAAAAAAGTAATTGCACCTGTTTACCTATTCTGTCATGTCAAAGTATGCTGATTTCAACACAACAGTCACTCACTTTTTAGGTATGTTACCATAACCATCAATAAAAGACGAACACTAAGATATTTTCGTTCGTATTTGAACCGCTTTCATGTCTTTTTTTGATTAAATACTTTATAATTTAACCCCATAAAATGAATATTCATGTTTTAATTCATCTTTTATACTGATAAAATTAAGTAGAACGTCTAACGTTACTATATTTTTGGGAGGCAGTCATGTCTGCGATTGCAAATTATTTTAAACTCGACGAATTGAATACATCAATTCGTACTGAATTCATTGCTGGTTTGACAACATTTACGTCAATGGCGTACATTTTGTTCGTCAATCCTTCTGTATTAGGTGCTGCTGGCATGGATAAAGGTGCCGTCTTTACTGCAACAGCTGTTGCTTCAGCTGTTGCAACACTCTTTATGGGAATTGTTGCTTTATATCCAATTGCCATCGCTCCAGGTTTGGGTGTCAACGCATTTTTTGCCTATTCTGTCGTTATTGGTATGAAGGTACCATGGCAAACAGCCATGGCAGGGGTTTTCGTTGCTGCGATCATCTTTTTGATTCTAACATTTTTTAAGATTCGTGAAAAAATTATTAATATTATTCCACAAAACTTAAAATTAGCTATTGCAGCAGGTATTGGTCTATTTATTGCTTTTATTGGCCTACATGATGCTGGCTTAATTGTTGCCAATAAAGACACCATGGTGTCTTTGGGTAATTTAACAACGCCAACCTCACTTTTGTCAATTTTTGGTATTATCCTTACTTTTATTTTATTGACACGTAAAACACCCGCTGCTATTTTTATTGGTATGGTTGCCACATCAATTGTTGGTATTGCATTTGGTTTAATTAAACTGCCCACTACAATCATTTCGCCAGTCCCTTCATTAGCACCAACCTTTGGCGTTAGTGTGATGCATATTGGCGATATTAATTCTTTGCAAATGATTACGGTTGTGATTACATTTTTGCTGGTAACGTTTTTTGACACAGCAGGTACAATGATTGGATTAGCCACACAAGCTGGTTTTATGAAAAATAATGAAATGCCTCGTGCTGGACGAGCTTTGATGGCTGATGCCGTAGGTATGACGGTTGGTGCTGTTATTGGTACGTCTCCAACTTCTGCTTATGTTGAATCATCATCAGGTATCGCAGTAGGCGGTCGTTCTGGATTAACTAGTGTCTTTACAGGCCTATTCTTCCTGTTAGCTTTGTTTTTTTCACCATTACTAAGTGTCGTAACGTCACAAGTTACTGCACCCGCATTAGTTGTTGTTGGTGTTTTGATGGCTAAAAGCTTACGTCAAATTGAATGGGAAGACTTAGCCATTGCTGCACCTTCATTCTTGATTATTATCGGCATGCCACTTACCTACTCAATTTCAGATGGTATTGCTTTAGGATTCATTTTATACCCTATTACAATGATTACAACTGGTCGTGGTAAAAAAGTACATCCGCTAATGTATGCGTTAGCCATATTATTCATTCTATTCTTAGTCATTGTCGCTCATTAAAATTAAATAAAAAATATACAAATTAAAAGCTATTCAGTAAATGAATAGCTTTTAATTTGTATATTTTACAACTTTAATGCTTGCTTTCGAAGATCTCGTGCATTTGCTAAAGCCGTTTTGGTAATATTATCTCCAGATAGCATCATAGCAATTGCACGTTCACGCCCAGGTTCATCAAGTGCTGTCACTTGTGTCACTGTACGATCCATCTCAGTTGTTTTAGCAATGAGAAAGTGATGTGCTGCTGCTGCTGCAACTTGTGGTAAATGTGTAATGGCAAGTACCTGTGAATCAGCAGCAATGGTCAACATTTTCTTAGCAATTGCTTGTGCAACACGCCCGGAAACACCGGTATCCGCTTCATCAAATACAATAGAGATAATGTGCTGTTGTTTTGTAAAAGCTGTTTTGATAGCTAACATCAATCGTGCTGTCTCGCCACCAGAGGCAATTTTAACGAGCGGCGCCATCCCTTCACCCACATTAGTTTGCACATGAAATTCAACTTTATCTGTACCAGAAGAAATAAAGCCTTCAATTTGTTCAAAATGTACTGTAAACTCTGCACCGGCCATCAAAAGTTCATTCAATTGTTGATTAACGGCCTGTTCCAAACCACGTGCCACTTTTTTGTCGCGCTTCACGCAGCTTAATCGCTTGCTTACGCAGAACCTGTCTTAAATCATTTTGCGTCACTTGAAGCTTTTCAACATCTAATTCATCATTGTCTACCATGGATAATTCTTTATCAACATGATCTTTGAATATTAGCACATCAGCAACTGTTGTCCCATATTTACGTTCTAACGAATGGATTAATTGCAACCGCTCGTCTATTCGTAGCAGTTCTGCTTCATCGTAAGTCAAGTCACTCATCTGTTCATCGACATCGCGGCTTACTTCTTGTGCTGTGTAATAACTGTCTGCTATCGTTCGAGCTAGTTCAGCATAATTGTCATCATACTCAGCAATTTCTTGTAATGCTTGCATGGCTTCCGCCAAAAGATCAACAGCTCCACCCTGATCACCATTAAGCGCTATTTGTGCATTTTGTAAACGGTCCGCAATTTTTTTATAATTTAATAGCTTACCCCGTGCATCAAGCAGATCATTTTCTTCATTCGGTTGTAAATCGGCATCTTCTAGTTCCTGTTGCTGAAACTGCAATAAATCTAACCGTTGCGTAATTTCTTGTTGAGACGTTTGAATTCTTCGAATACGTTGTGTAATTGCCCGAAACTCATGAAAAATTTGCTGATAGGCAGATTTTGTTACCAATAATTGTTCATCACCGTAAGCATCCAATAAAGGTAAATGTTCTTCGGGATTTAACAATTGTTGCGTATCGTTTTGCCCTTGAATATCAACCAGATATCTACCAATAATTGATAACGTTTTTAAATTAACTAATACACTATTGATACGTATCATACTACGCCCGTTATGTTTGAGCTCTCGGTAAATAATTAACTCCCCATCATCAATATCAATACCGTTTTCAATGAGTTTATCAATTAAAATTTTATTTTTAGGTACACTAAAAACAGCTTGCAAGATTGCTTTTTTACTACCATGGCGAATCATTTCAGAATTAGCACGTCCGCCTGTGAGCATCAAAAGTGCATCAATAATAATAGATTTTCCAGCACCTGTTTCACCTGTTAAAACACTCATACCACTATCAAACTGTAGCGCAACTTTTTCGATAATAGCAAAATTTTCAATGATAAGATTTTCTAACATAGTTATGATGTACTATTACGCACATTTTCTTTCGCTTATTTTCTAATAATTTTTGAATTGTATTAGTCATCTGAGATGCAACAACACCATCTTTTAATAATACGAGTACAGAGCCATCATCACTTAACGTGCCAAAAATTTCTGGAAACTTCACCTGCTCAAGTAAATTAGCGATAAGCTGCCCATTGCCCGGTTGTACTTTTAATATAATTTGTCCACGTTGTGCACGTTGACTCAGAAATGACTGCTGCAAGGCACGTCGTAAACGCTGCAGATAGGGACGATCATCTTGTTTTGGTAGATGATAATGAAATCCACCTTGTGCATTAGGAATTTTAATAAGTCCCAATTCATTAATATCCCGTGATATTGTTGCTTGCGTGACAGTTTCACCTAATGTTTCAAAATGTGCCACGATATCTTCTTGGCGACCTACTTGTTGTTGCTGAATTAATGCTAGCAATGCTTTTTGACGCGTTTTTTTAATCATTGGCTTGGCTTTCTGTATGATTTAGTTGTGCATACGTCTGCGCTAAGAGTTGTTCAATATTGATGTTGTCAGCCATACTAGGTGAATCGTCACGTATTAAAACGGCAAGAAACTCGATATTCCCCTGCCCACCTTTAATGGGAGAATAGGTCAAAGCTTTAATTGAAAAACCGTCTTGAATCATCAATTGCGTAACTTTTTGGAGTACCTGTTTATGAACTGATGGGTCTTTAATAATACCATTTTTACCAACATTTTCACGTCCTGCTTCAAATTGTGGTTTAATTAACGCGACAACATGCCCGCCCATACTAATAATGCTTGCTAGTGGTGGTAATATCAGTCCTAATGAAATAAAAGACACATCAATTGTTGCAAAATTGGGCTGTCCAAACTTAAAATCATTTAATTTTGAATAACGAAAATTTGTGTTTTCCATTACTTTAACGCGATCATCTGATCTCAGTTTCCACACAAGTTGATTCGTTCCCACATCTAATGCGTAAACCAATTTGGCACCATTTTGCAAAGCAACATCAGTAAAACCGCCTGTAGAAGAACCAATATCTAAAACAATCTTATCTTGCACTGTAATGTCAAAGTCGTTTAAAGCTTTTTCCAACTTCAATCCGCCTCGTGACACATACTTCAGTTTTTCACCTTTAAAATGTAATTCTGTTGTAACTGGTATTTTTTGACCTGCTTTATCCAGTCTCTCTTCATTTTCACCCAGAATTTCTCCTGCCATAACAGCTCTTTTTGCCTGTTCTCGTGAATCAAATAAACCTTGCTGAACCAGCAAAATATCAACACGTTCTTTTTCTATGGCACTCATATATCATCTCCAATGACGTTCAAAAAATCATCCAATAGTGTTCGGTCAAATGTTAAATCCCGTGTTGCAAGATCAGTCAATAGTTGTCGTGCATGTGTAAGGTATTTGTCACGTTTCTCGCTAGCTGCTGTAATACCAATCAAATGTGGTAATGAGGTGATTTTTTCTACATCGTCTTGGTCTAAATCGTCTAAATCATCTTGAATTTGAAAGGCCATGCCAAAATCGGTACCAAATGTTAGTAGTGCCGAATTCGTCGTAGATATCGCTATTTCACTATTATCTGCCACAGAATTAGAATTCACATGGGATAATCGTGAGCCGGCTATCGCGGAAAATCCTAGTAATGCTGCTGTTTTAGGCGCGTAAACATCATTTAATAACCAATTGACATCAATTTTTGCTTCTTGGCGATGATTTTTCATATCCTCAACTTGGCCAATAACCATGCCAAAAGCACCTGCATGATAAGACAGCATCTGCGACAATAATAATAATTCTTTTGCGGCAATGTTTTCATTTTCTGTGTCAGTACTATTAGCACTGCTAACTACATGAAAAGCGCCTGTGAGTAAAGCATCTCCTACTAAAATTGCTTCTGCCTCGCCATATCGTGCATGTACACTAGGCTTTCCTCGACGAAACAGGTCATTATCCATTGCTGGCAAATCATCATGCACTAATGAATAAGCATGCACCCATTCCACTGCTGTTGCCACTTTCAAAATACTTGGCGTTATTTTTTGGCCAAAACTTGCTACTACCGCTAATGTTAACATTGGGCGTAGGCGTTTACCACCGTTCAAAACAGCATATGACATCATTTCGGAAAAATCGCTATCGCGTGATGCTACTCCTAAATCCTGTTTCAATTGTTGTTCAATTTTTGGTAACCATTCCGACTGAAAAGCTGTTAATTTAGTCATTTGTTTGTTCCAAATCAGTCAATTCATTGTTATCATCCATTACTTTAGCTAATGTCTGTTCTGCATTTTTAAAGTGCCTTGTAGCTCTTTCACTAAGCCAACACCGTTTTGAAAGTCAGCCAAGGCACCCTCTAATGGCCTATCACCTTTTTCAAGTTGACTGACAATATCCTCTAATTGTTGTAATTTTTCTTCAAATGTCTTCGTTTCACTCATTTTTTAAATCACTCGTTTCTATAATTTTGGCTTTTGCCATACCATCAGAAAACGTAAATCGATCGTATCATTTCTCTGAACGTCATTAATCGTGCGTACCACCTGTGAATCTTTTTCAATGAGAACATAGCCACGTTTTAATATTTTCAGTGGGCTAACTAAATCTAACTTTGCTGCCATGAGTTGTACATGTTCCTGGGGTTGTCGCAACAATATTTGCCTCACTTGTAGTTGTCTTTGTAAAAGAAGCATTAACTGGTGTTTAGTTGTTTTAAGACGTTGTTGTAAAACTTGTGTTAACGTATGGCATAATTGGTCAACACGTTGATTATAACCTGTATACAACCGGTCTGGTTGCTGAAAAATAATATGCTGCGTGATGCGTTCAACACGTTGACGACGAACATCCACTAGTTGCTTCATACGTAAATTCAATCGTATCTGTAACTCATTTAAACGACTAATCACTTGTTCAAGAGTAACGGGCGTCGATAATTCTGCAGCAGCTGTCGGTGTAGCAGCACGTTGATCAGCAACAAAATCGACCAGCGTATTATCTGTTTCATGCCCAACAGAACTGATGATTGGTATTCGTGCTGCAGCAATCACACGTGCTAATTTTTCATCATTAAAGGCCCATAAGTCTTCGATTGAACCACCACCTCGGCCTACAATCAGCGTGTCATAATCCCCT
>AEMJ01000662.1 GCA_000166735.2 Leuconostoc inhae KCTC 3774
ACACGGAAAAGATCACACAACTTGGGGAAAATATATTAATCATTAGTAACGGTATTGCATCAAAAGTGGCGGCCGAACCCTTGATGAGACGTTTAAAACAGCAAAAAAGATCATGTTATGTTGGAAGATATAGCTGATGGTAGTGATGATGAAGTGACAAAATATTTGATATCAGTTGCTAGAAAAAAACATACGCAAATTGTTATTGGTGTAGGTGGTGGTAAAATAATTGATATAGCGAAAGTTGTGGCTAAC
>AEMJ01000661.1 GCA_000166735.2 Leuconostoc inhae KCTC 3774
AAAACGAAAAGTCGTCGAACATAATAGTTTAATCACATCCATTGCCAAGATGGATAAAACGCCCCTCAAAATGTTTGAACTAGCGGTGTCTTTAATTGATACCGACAATCCACCTCAAGATCAAACAGTGTATTTATCAAAGCAAGAAATGTTTGCTTTTTTTAAAGTCAATGATAATGATAAGAACAGTCGCTTTAAACAAGCGATTGAAAAAATGCAGAAACAAGCTTTTTTTCAGATTAAAAAAGAACAAGATAAAGGCTTTAAATTTATTAGTATTGTACCAATCCCGTATGTGGAATGGACAGATTATAATGACGAAGTAAAAATTGAATTTCATCGTGAAATCATGCCTTACTTAATCAATCTCAAAACCAATTTTACCCAACATGCCTTGTCAGATATTGCAGAATTGAATAGTAAGTATGCAATTATTTTGTATCGCTGGTTATCAATGAATTACAACCAATATGATCACTACAGCGTTAAAGGTGGACGACGAGAAGAACAAGTAGAAAGCTATCGTAATCCCAAAATCGGTATTCGAGAGTTGCGAGAAATGACTGATACTGTTAATGAGTATCAGAGGTTTGATAGGTTTGAGAGCTATATCTTGAAAAACTCTTTAAAAGAAATCAATGCTCATACAACTTTTAACGTGACGCACGAGAAAGTTAAAAAAGGACGCAGCATTGATAGTATCGTCTTTCATATCACTAAAAAGCAGGTGGCAGATGATATTAGTTACAAGTTAGATGATCCAACTTATATTGACGGTAAGATAAGGCAAGAAGAAAGTGAAAAAGACCTCGTATATGAAGCTATGAAAAGTCCATATACAAAATTGCTGATGGAGCAGTTTTTATTGTCATATATTGATTTAACGGATACAGCTATTTTGTCAGGGCTACAGAAAAATGTTTATCCACTCTATGACGAATTAAAAGAA
>AEMJ01000660.1 GCA_000166735.2 Leuconostoc inhae KCTC 3774
GATTCTGAGGCAGGATCTGGTGCATAATTAACTGTATAAAGTTGCGGTTCACTATCTATTGAAGCGTCCCCATTACTGGTTGTATCAAACTTTTGAACGCATTTAATGCCAATGCTAATGTGCTATACAATTGTCCATTAGGACCAGTAACTGTATATATAAATCCATTACGCATGAGGCTATCATCTGTAGCACCAAATGCAATTGTGCCATTTGATACGCCATCATCATTGTAATCTGTTCCAGATGCACCAGCTGCTGTTGTTGGCAATTGCGTATAAGCTACGCCTGTTGCTGGATCAACCGTCGGTTGATTGTTTCCAACAATTGCTGCTTGTTGGAAATCAGCTGTCATCGTGATTGTAAGATATTGTGGCGCACTATCTGT
>AEMJ01000659.1 GCA_000166735.2 Leuconostoc inhae KCTC 3774
GGTAAATTCACCACACACTAGTCAGCACTTTCCCCTTCCAAAATGTTTAAACTAAACTTGACCATGGACAATTGCCGCATTTAACTCTTCAGGATTTGAAATACCCAATCGATTTGCTAATTGATAAATACTCGTCGTTCGCAAGCTAGCTGCTGTCACTAGTTTTTCATCTGCTAATAATTCAGCAGGTGTTGTATCTGCCAACAACTGGCCATCAACAACTACTAATGCACGCTCGACAAAGTTAGCAAGTAAATGCATATCATGTGTGATAATGATAATCGTTGTATTTTCTTGCTTATTGATCGTTGCTAGAAAATCTAATAATTCCCC
>AEMJ01000658.1 GCA_000166735.2 Leuconostoc inhae KCTC 3774
AATGGCGTATCTAAAGGCTATGAAGTTGATGTGTTAAAAGCAGTAGATAAACTGTTGCCAGATTATAAGTTTAAGTATCATCCAACGTCAGATGAAGATTTATTAGTGGGATTGGATTCTGGTAAGTATGATGTCGGCGTTAAAGGTGCTTGGTGGACAAAAGAGCGCGCACAAAAGTATATTTTACCAAAACAAGCAGTTGGCGCTTCTATTATAGGAATTACCTATAGGAAAGATGATAATTATAAAACATTTGCTGATTTTGCTAAAAAGTCAGGTAAATTGGTGCCGATTTCACCGCAAAATGGGCAATATACGGTCGTACAGGATTGGAATAAGGCACATCCAAAACGAAAAAATTAATCTTAAGGCAGCCGATCAATTTACTGTCGGGGATGCTTATAATTGGGTGCTAGAAGGTCGGTATGACGCTTACTTTGATGTCAAGGTGAATTACCAAAATTCTGTTGCGGCTGCTAATGGTGCTTACCATAAGTCAGCTGAT
>AEMJ01000657.1 GCA_000166735.2 Leuconostoc inhae KCTC 3774
AAATGTCAAGACAATCATGACGTACCAAATTTAATCAATATTGGATTAAAAAATGAGTAAAGATATGTCTTTGCGACGCGCAAACTGTTATTATAAAATAGTATGATTAAATGTAGTTAAAGAGGTAAACATGGGAACGAATCAAAATCTTAATCGGACAATGACTTTGATTCCGGCTATTTCAACAGTGGTCGGGACAGTCATTGGTGCTGGTGTGTTTTATAAAGCATCAAGTGTCGCTGATGCGACAGGATCAACAAGTATGTCATTGTTGTATGGCTT
>AEMJ01000656.1 GCA_000166735.2 Leuconostoc inhae KCTC 3774
ACTAATGACAGCTTCCTCAACTTGTTCAATAGTTAACCCTGGTACATAGGATTTTTCACTGTCATACCCAATTATAGCAATTTCACGGAGCGTGATATGATGCCTGTTTAATTTTTCAACTGTGTTCTCGTATGTTGCATATTGCATAATTTCTCCCCCTACTGTTTTATCTAGTATATACAAAAAAGAATATTTAACAAAGGTCATTTTTAGACTTGCAAAACTCACTAAACTTCTGTAAAATAGTTAGAGTAATTGCCCCTTGGCCAAGCGGTAAGGCGGTGGCTTCTGGTGCCACTATCGTTGGTTCGAATCCAGCAGGGGCAATAAAAAAGCGATCAAATTGATCGCTTTTTTTATTACCCCTGTTAATGATAGACGCGTATAATAATCTTTATCAGGAGGGAATACATGTTTTATTTTTCAAAATTTATAGTTGGTGTCCACGAAGTCATACTTTCTTTCCCAGAAGAAAATCATGCAGAAGCGCTATTTGCAGCGATCACGCATGACCGCGAAACATTGTCTCGCTTCATGCCGTGGTCTGCTACAACACTTACTGTTTCAGATGAACATATATGTACAATTCAATCCCAGCGCCAGTGCGAATAATTAGGAGATAGTATGACCGTCAATCTTAAACCTTTTTCAAAATCAGATATTAAATACGTTTATGACGTTGAATATGGTATATTAGCCGATCGCACCTGGATGGCTTTTAATGGCCCTTATTTTCGAGATCCCATCCCAACATGGCATGAATTTCAACAAAAAATGCCTGAGTTAATTGATAATGCGTACCATCGTTTAATTTGGTATAACGACCGTATCGTCGGTGAAGTTTCTGCACATTGGATTGATGGCAAGCTCCAACATTGGTTAGAAGTTGGTATCATCATTTATCAAAAAAGTGATTGGGGTAAAGGTATCGCCAGCATTGCCCTAAAAATTTGGCTCGCAGAATTATTTTCACAACATGAAAAACTACCACATATTGGTCTAACAACCTGGTCTGGCAATATCGGTATGATACGCGTTAGTGAAAAAGTCGGCTTTGTACATGAAGGCACAATACGATCAGTACGCTATTGGCAAGGCGCTTATTATGACTCTGTTAAGTATGGTGTTTTGCGTGCTGAGTTTGCGTAAAAAATTCATCATCAATTAATTGCACAGTGTTATTTCTTTTTCTAGCAGACTCAATAGCTTCTGCTGAAAATGTAGATGTCGTAACAAAAATACCACGAGTATGCGCCACAGTGATTAGATCTCTGGGCAACCAACATTTAATTTTAGATAAGCGACTACTTTATGGCACTTGCGCTTTTAAGGTGAATTTCTGTCATTTCACCCAATTGTGTTGTCTCAATTACCTGTAAACGATAGCGATATCTGCCAGGCTCAAACAACCGCTTACCCTGTCCAAGTAACACAGGCACAATTTGTATCCAAAATTCGTCAACCATATTGGCTTCAAGTAACGGCTTTAAAATGCTACCACCGCCAACAACCCAGATATCATTACCCGCTTGTTTTTGATAATCTTTAATAATATCGACAACATTCCCTGAAACATAAGTCGTATCTGTTTGACTTAGATGCTTACCACGCGAAAAAACAACTTTTTCTTTACCTGCATAAAACGTTGCTTCACTCATAAGCTTCTGTGCCACTTCAAATGTTTTTCGTCCCATTACAAATGTACTAATCTGTTTTTCAAATGTTTCATAAGTTGATTGACCATTTAAATTAGTATCAAATAACCATTGCAAATCATCATTTTCATCAGACAAAAAGCCATCCAAACTTATGGCACCATAAAACACTACTTGACGCATAAACCACACCTCTCTTTGCTTAAAATCACAGTTATTCATTGTCAATGCTAATTTTAACATAGTTGCATAATCAAAAAAATTATGTTAAGTTTAACTTGTAGTTTAATATTTAACAATCTGGGGTGCCACGTGGCTGAGAAACACCCATTGAACCTGATCTGGTTAATACCAGCGAAGGGAGAATTGCTTTTTTTGACGTTGTACTAGGCAAACTCTTGGCTCATAAATGAACCAAGAGTTTTTTATTAGCTTAGAAAACGTATTACAAAAAAGATTGCGATTTTAAACCATTTTGTATACCAGACATAAAATAACAACTACAAAAAAATTCTTGGAGGCATACTATTATGCAAACTATTTCAAAGTCAAAGTCAACACGTTGGGCACTTCGTGATGTGTTGTTATTGGCATTCGTCGCTGTTTTTATCGGTTTTATTTTTTGGGTACTCGGCCCAATTTATAATTTATTATCAGCTGCTTTAACACCATTGGGTTTAGCGCCTTTTGCAAATGAACTGCTAATTGGTGGCTGGATGATGGCTGCTCCACTTGCTAGTATTTTGATTCGCCAAGCAGGAGCTGGTGTTTTAGGTGAATTATTTGCTGCTGCTGTTGAAATGCTACTTGGCGGTCAATGGGGAGTCGCAACTTTGTTATCTGGCCTCGTACAAGGTATCGGTAGCGAAGCAGGATTTGCCGTTTTAGGTTACAAAAACTGGGGCTGGCGTGGTATCTTTGCCTCAGCAATCACCGGAACAATTGTGACTTTTATCTGGTCTACCTTCCGTGATGGTTACAGTTCTTACCATATCGGTCTATTAATCGCCTTGTTTATCACACGCTTTATTTCACTTTTGTTCTTTGGTGGTGTCTTAGTTGTTGCCATCCAAAAACTAATAGAAAAGGCTGGTGTTTTGCATCGTGACTGATTTAGTGGTTGACAATGTGAATTTTGCTTATCGCGAAACACCAGTGTTAACCGATATTTCACTCAAATTACGACCGAATAGTTTTAATTTACTCATCGGTCCAAGTGGTAGTGGTAAGTCTACATTGCTTAAATTATTATCCGGCTTATATCCAACATTTAGTGATGGTACATTGACGGGTGAATTAACTCTCGATGGCTATGATATTCATGATATTGTTCCTTATCAACGTGTCACACATATTGGCTACCTATTTCAAAATCCAACACGTCAATTTGTTATGAGAACGCCCTTTGAAGAATTACGATTTAGCCTTGAAAATTTACAAGTTAAGCCTGAAGATATTGAAAAACGTATTACAAATGCCATGGAAAGTGTTGGTATGACAGCATTTATGCACCATGACTTAATGAATTTATCTGGTGGTGAAAACAAAAAGTTGCACTAGCCACCGTTTTAGCTGCAGATAGTGATTATTTATTGTTAGACGAACCATTTGCTAATGTTGATCCCGTTGCAAGATTACAACTCATCGACGTTATCAAAGCCTATCAAAATGAAGGCAAAACAATTTTAATAACAGATCACGATTGGAGTGGTTATACAGATGCGATTGATGATATTTTTGTCATGACCGCTGGTAAGCTACATAACGCATCATCAGATGAGCAGCAACAAATTTTAGCCAAATTACCAAATCAACCGGCCATTCATACAAGCCTACCTAACGAAAAAGAAGGTATTATTACACTTGAATCGGTGACATTAAAAAATGGCAAACGTACGCTGCTATCAACTACAAATCGTCTATTCCCCAGAGGAAAAAGAATTCTCATTACTGGTCCAAACGGTGTGGGTAAATCAACGCTACTGTCTGCTTTGGTTAAATTATATCCTTATGGCGGTACAATTACCTACCAACAAGAAGATATTGCTAAGCGTAAAATAGCAAAACATGTGCAAGACATCGCACTTGTTTTTCAAAATGCTGAACAACAATTTGTTGCCATGACCGTTCAAGAAGAACTGACACAGGCGCAGGCATTAAGCCATTCTCCTGAACTTTGGTCTGATGATACAATCATTACCGTCTTAACACAGCTAAATCTTCATGACCTTCGTGACCATATTGTTTATCAGTTGTCTGGCGGCCAACAGAAAAAATTACAGGTATTATTGATGCTAATAATTGGTACCCCAACGTTATTGTTTGACGAACCATTAGCAGGACTTGATAGTGCATCACAGCAGCATCTGCTTGATGTCATTGCCGACTTTACCAGACGTCAACATCAAACAGTCATCATGATTAGTCATCAATTACACGCTGTTACAGATTGGTTTGATTATCACCTGAAATTTGACAATCAACAGCTTAATTATATCGGTGATGCCTCATGAACCCATTGATTAAGTTTACAACAGTTATGGTTATTGCTTTGGAGCTTACTTTTATAAAAAGCGTGACACTCAATGTTATTGTTATTGGCGTTAGTGGTTTTTTATATCTATTTCTTAAACTCCATTGGCGTCAATGGTTATGGTTGTTTATATTACCCTTATTACCTGGACTAGGTTCTTGGTTTTCGTTGATGTATTTTGGTACTGGGGACCATGAACACATGGCTTGGATTATGTTATCACGTGTTTTCGCCTATCTATGGTTAGGTGGTTTGTTTACATTAAAACTTAACGATGAACGTGATGTTTTCTTAGCTACTTTAGAGCAAAAGGCCAAACTTAGCGCAACATTTGTTTACGCGTTAGTTGGTGTTTTGAATTTCATGCCGGCCGTTAGCCAAGAAATGAAAACCATTCGTGTCGCTTCGCAAATGCGTGGTCAAACACTGCATATTTGGCAGCCTCAACTCTATTTTAAAGCTATTTTGGCGGCCATTCGTTGGTCACAAAATCTAGCTGAAGGTATGGTTAGCCACGGATTTACTGAAGGCGCGGCCCGAACACACTTACAAGTCGTTACCATTAAACGACGTGACTGGTTCTTGTTGATCATTATCTTAATTGCTTTTCAATTATTATTACTACCCAATTGGTATTGAGGAGATACTTTATGACTTTTTCACAAGATATATTAACCCGTGCACAACCAATCATGGATACCATTATGGTGCACCCATTTGTTAAAGGTATCGCAACTGGTAACGTGCCTGATGACATTTTAAATTATTATGTTGAGCAAGATGAACATTATTTAAAAGATTATTTGCAAGTCACTGCACTCACAGTAACAAAAACAAACGATACAAATGATATTGCGCGCCTCCTAGAAACAGCACAATTTATTAGTAACGAGTCAAAAGCACATGAAATTATGTTAAATATTACTGGTCATCATGTGGAAAATTGGCGTCGTAGTCCAGATACACAACGCTACACGGATCATATGTATACATCAGCTTATCATGGCACTTATGCTGATGCACTTGCTGTTTTGTTGCCATGTGCTTGGAGTTATGGCGTGATTGGCCGTGAACTTGTTGCACAAGGTGCAAACAATGACGCCAACCCACTTAAAGAATGGATTGAAATCTATTCACCACAAGCAAATGATGAGATTGATTACAATGCTTGGCGGTTTGATGCTTTAGAACGTGCCGTTGCTAATCTCAACGATAGCCAAAAAGAACATGTTATTCAAACATTTTTGAAGAGTTTAGAAATGGAATGGCGTTTCTGGGAAGCTGCCTGGAATCAAACACAATGGCGGTTTGATTTTTAAAGTAACACCCACAATTAAAAGGTCAATAAAAACAGATTAATGTGCTTATCATCAGTTTAAACACACTAACCTGTTTTTATTTTTTCTCATAGCGGAAACAGGATCTACCTAGATTTTGCTTGAATAACAAGTTATATCATCAAGTCACACAAATAAAACACCTTCTGCTACAGCAGAAGGTGTTCAAATATCTCGTATCGTATTTTTAAAACCATAAGCCCACAGTTAAGCCAACATCATCTCCGATGTTTGGCTCCTGTAATTTCATATATAGTGCCAATCCTGCTTTAGAAATTTGTTGTTCTAAGGCTAGCTTGCGAAATTCGGCTGCAAGTGCCACAATAACTTTGTGCTCATAGGTTTTCTTTTTAATTGTGAAATTGCACGTTCAACCATCGCTTGCTCGACACTGTCATCTAAATGAATCGTTTCTAAGTAAGATAATAAGTCATGTTGCTTTTTAAAAAGTGTCATGTTTTACTTTCCCTCTATCAATACCATACCAGTTCATCGCTGCCAATTCAACTCACCACTGAGTCTGTTAATTAATTAATTCTATTTTGTCCAACTATTGGGGTTCACATCGTTATGTTCATTTTTTAATTGGTATCTGCATAATCTATTTTTTCGCATAACTATCTATCTGTAATAACATATTCACAATATCTTCCTCTGTGAAAGATAAATTCATTTGATGTATCGTCTCATGTGGACGTAATATTTCTCGTGCAATTTGACGCAAGATGTTCTGATCATTCATTATGCCTAAGTCTTTCAAACATACCGGAGGACCTAATAAACGTTGAAAATCTAAATATTTTTATAGGTAATATCTGATGATTTTGAAAGTATAAGTTGCCCTAACAGACCAAAGGCAACCTTTTCACCATGCATAATAGCTGGAGATATAAATGTCGTTAATCCATTAGCAATACTGTGTGCTGCTGCTTCCCCACCACTTTCAAAACCTAATCCACTCATCAAAATATTAGCCTCAACAACAGCTTCAAAATAATTATCGACAACGTGTGCGTTATTTGCTTCAATAGCTAACTCAGCATTTTGAAATATTGTTTTACTCGCTTGTTCCGCTAATACACCTGCAGTTATTGTTTGCCTATCCCCAAACATATTATGACCGTTACCACATTGAACGGCACGATACTCTATAAATGTGGCAAGCGCATCTGCGATACCAGCAATTAAAGTACGTGTTGGTGCGTTAACAATGATGCTAGTATCAACCATAACCAAAGCTGGACTATCATCAAAAAAATATATCTCTCAAAATTCCCTTGCCTATTATATTTAGCTGATAACCTTGATGTAGGCGCATCTGTCGATGCTAAAGTCGGGATAACAACAAGTCGACATTCAACTTGTGCAGCAATAATTTTTGCAGTATCAATGACTTTCCCGCCCCCAACTGCAATGACAATACCAGCATTTGAATGACGTATTTTTTGGCACAAACATGACAACGCATAATCATCAAAATCATCACTAATAGTGAGAACTTCACTAAACAGATGTTGTTCATTAAGTTTATCAGATAGCGGATTTGCTGCAATATCAATAGCAACACCGTTACTAAGAATAACCGCACGTTTCCCGAGGCGTTTCATTTGATCGCAATGATTTAATAAAATATCTTGCCCTTGTATATACAAAGATGGACTGGAAAAACTTTTCATCATGCTGCCTTTCTAAATTAAATGCTTTGACCACCATCTATTACAATGGTTTGCCCTGTCATGTAGGAACTTTCTGCTAAAAATTCTGCAACCTCAGCTAATTCTGTGACATTTCCAAAACGCTTCATTGGGATAGTCTCTAATATACGTTCTTTAATCTTATCAGATAACACATCTGTCATATCAGATTTAAACATACCTGGTGCAATAGCATTAACACGGACCTGCCGTCTTGCTGCTTCTTTGGCTAATGTTTTTGTCATACCAATTAACCCTGCTTTACTAGCCGCATAATTAACCTGACCTATATTGCCATGCAAACCTACAATAGAACTCATATTAATAATACAACCAGATTTGGACTTTAACATATGTTTCAAAACTGGCTGTGTCACATTAAATGTACCAATTAAATTCGCATGAATAACTTGTGTGAAATTTTCTGAAGACATATTAACAGCCAATTGATCCGCTGTGATACCCGCGTTATTAATTAAAATATCAACACCTTTAAATTCATTCGTTTGATATAAATCTGTTATTGCGCGATTAATTGCTTGCTGATGAGTCAATTCAAATTTTACTTCCAGTGGTGGCAAGTTAAATTGAGACTTGATTTTCTCATCTATACCATGACGAGAATGTAATACAACTTGTGCACCAAGTTGATCAAAATGCTTAGCAATGGCTAAGCCAATTCCCCTTGAAGATCCTGTTATTAACACTGTTTTCCCTTGTATCTGTTCTACCATACGCTCATCCCCATTTACTATTATGCCCGTTCAACTAAATCTTGGTGTATTAAGTGTCGTCGAACTAAATCTAGTGCGACAAATATCGCCTCTTCAATATTATCTTGATGATCTTTTGCAAATATTTGTGATGTAACCATCAATTGTTGCTGATTATCAAATAAACCAAACCAAACTTTCTCATTAACATATTCTTGATGACCAATGCTTTCCGGTTTTTCTGCTAAAATTGCCAACCCAATGTTAGCGCCTAATCTCTTTTGTGTTAATTCTGCTAAGCGTTTAACTAATTCAGCACCATTATCACCTGATAATTCAATCTCATCATCTGTTAAATCAAGCAAGGCACTCATACCGTTAAAACCACCAGTTACTAACTCCGTATTTGATACAACGTTTTGTAATGTTGATTGAACCAACCCACGCGTAAATACTTCTGTCATGGCAATTGTTTTCTCTTCTTCTTGTAATAATTGTGCGACAACTTTCTCTAAGGTACTATGCTCACCCACACCATAAAAATAATCACCAACTAATTGATTAATTTGCGTTGCCATTTTTTTATTCAGATTGTTTGCTTTATTCTCTGATGATGAAGTTGCCTTAAGTCTTATGACCACTTCATGTTTTTGGGCATAAGTTTTAATTGTTGGATTCGTTTGATTGACAATTAAACCATTAATTAATTGCGATAATCTTGATTCACCAATGCCAAAATAACGCATAACTAACGAACTTAGTGCTTGACCATTGCAATACGTTTTTGTAAATAATGGCAACACATATTGATCAAACATTGGTTCCATTTCCCATGGTGGACCAGGTAATAATAAAAAATCCGGTCCAATAGTATTTTGATAAAAACTGCCCACAGCAAACCCAAAATCATTTTTCAGGGGCACAGCATCTTTTAAAAAAAGTGCCTGACGATAATTATTATCTGCCATCTCAATACCAACATCATCATGCCACTTTTTTAATTTCGATAGCGTATATGAATCTGGTATCAATGGCTGATTGATAAATTGAGAAACAACTTGCTTCGTTAGATCATCTGTTGTAGGTCCTAGGCCACCAATCATAATAATCAATTTGGCACGACTAACGGCCAAATTCAATGCTGCATGAATGCTCTTTTCATTGTCGCCTACAATAGATTGATGGTGAGAGTCAATGCCCATATCGTGCAATGCACGCGCAATATATGGGCGATTAGTATCAGTTATTTGTCCCAACAACAATCCTGTTCCCACAGATATGATTTCAGCTTCCATGAGTCAATAATCTTTCTCTTTTGATTCGATTTAATGTTTTGATCAGCGGTTGAAATGACGTCACTTCTTGATAACGATCACCAATTAACACGCCATCATATCCGATTTTTTCAGCCACATTAATGCCCTCTTCGTTGATATGTCCGCCCATCACTAAATGATATGCTGATAATCCGCTACTATTAGTTAGTTCATCCATATATTGTTTTAATTTCAGATATACTGCCTCCATCTCTACATAGGAATAGACAGGTTGATTGGACTGTGTTGATTTCAAAGATTCATAAGCTATAATCACGCGTTGGTCACTCAAATCACTATTTTTTAAAATAGATTTTAATTCACGGATAACTAAATCCGGCCCACTATGAATTCCTAAACATATAATTGGCACAATATGATTGTGAAGACAATTGATTAAGCGTTCATTAATCATATCTGTTGTTTCATTTAGCAGTCTTCTGCGCTCTAAATGACCTACAAAAGCATATTGAATCTTTAATCCATTCAATACGCTAGCAGAGACTTCCCCCACTGTACGTTGCACTAAACTAATGTTTTGCGCAACAATTTCATAATTGTGATACCTATTGTGTTCTGGTAGCGTGGGTGCAACTAATAATTTAAAATCAAGAAATTCACGCTCAATATCTTGTAACCATTTTAACTGTTTTTCATAATGCATCATATTTTAAAATTAACAATACAAATCATACATTAACCTCTTCAATAAATTGTTTTTGTTCAGATAAATATAATTCTATCTCTGGATTATGAATCACATCATGACACGATATAACACCATCTTGAGACCAACTAGTCAATCCAATAAACTCTAATGCTTTTATAGTGGGTTGCAATATGTCCGATACACTCATACCATTAAAAAATTGATTATTATCATTAAATGCTGCAGTGGGTGCATTCCATGTTGTAGATAACATAAATTTTTACCAAATAAACGTCCACCCTGCCCATACTTTGTGTAATCTAAACCGTAAAATATGCCATAAGCAAACACATCATCAAAATAACTTTTTAAAGCGCCAGGCACATTAAACCAATAGATGGGAAACTGTATAATAATTAGATCGGCCCATAACCATTTATTGATTTCCTCTATTCGTTTATAATCTTCGATAACCGTGATTTTCGTGTCATGTTTATCCTTGAATTGCCTAACATATTCTGTAAACAAGCGGTTGTTTAATTGGCCATTCGCATCAACATGTTTTTCAAAACCATTAATAATTAATATATTCATTTATTTTTCCTTATTTTAACTAAATTTTAGTGATTTGATAATGTGTCTAGTACTTGGTTTAGGAATACGACAAAAATAAGTTTTTGTCGTTCAGTTTAATTTAATAAATCTCCCTCCAAGCATTAAATTTTGATGTTTTTCTGTGTATTCTGCTTGCTATAACAGCATACTTGAAATTTCAATTTGTTCATTTACTTGATGGGATAGAATACTTCCAAATTAGTATTCTCGTAAAGATATCGCTTTACCACTATCTGTAGCACCAATAATTCATAGATAATGTGTTAATAATTGGTTAACATCCAGTGATAACATTTATCCATTATCACTTTTTGTACAAAATTATCAATTCTTCTAAGATATTGCCAAACAATATTGCATAGATTATAATTAACTATGTGAATTATTTTACTATATATTTTTAAAATTGCACATAACGCACTATTTTGTGCGTTAGTTATTAATCGAGGAAAAATGCCTACTATTTCAATGTCTACAAAACAAATCATAAAGCTCATGGGATCTAAATGGTCTATTGAAATTTTGCTGACTATCTCAACTTTACAAGTCACCGGTTTCAATCAATTACAGCAAGAACTTTCTAGTATCTCACACAAGGTGCTAACTGATCGTTTAAAAGAACTGGTTACTCATTGTTTAGTTAGTCGTACCATAGTTGAACGTATTCCCTTAAGGGTGATCTATAAAATTTCACCAAAAGGGCTTTCTATACTGACGATGTTAGAACAATTAAATGATTGATCAAATCAAAAAGCATCTGAAAATGTGCTCCCATTTTCAAATGCTTTATTTTTTTGCTTTCGGATTCAATTTAAAGCCATAAAATGTACTACCTTTAAATGTTTGTTTTGCTAATTTACCGGTCGCCGTGTAGATTTTCCCACGTTTAGACTTCGATTGAAAACTGATTTCAGCACCATTTAACATTTTGGTTAGTTCATCATCAGTAAAAATATGCCCACTCCATTCACGAGCAAAAGTAATTTCTTCGCCTTTGAATAGGCCAGTCATTTTTTCTGTTACTTTTTTCTTTGGTACTTGTTTTGGTTTACCAAGCAAGGTTTCTAGTTGCTCTGCATTGTCTAACATAATCGGCATATCATGTTCAACCACCTTTGTTACTGAATCTAGCACTTGGTCCATTGTCATGTCAAATTGGCCAACTTGATCCATCATTTCAAATAAACGTTTGGTGATTTTAGGCGAAGCAATCCACGTATCTTTCACCATAATAGCAGACACTTGCCCAGTTTCTGTCAATCCTAATTTACCACGCGTTTCAGTTAACATCGCTTTAATACCACGAGACATCTCAGATAATGTTGACACACGTGTTGCACCAGTACCAACATTATGTTTTTCCAAAAAAGCCATAATCCATTTAGTCGTTGGTGTTTGTGGCTTTGGATTCGCTCCTTCATGCAAATAAGGCCTTGCTTGCGGTCCTAATTGTGATGCAGTTGAATTTTCTTCTTCCTCTTCTTCAACCTTAATGGCTTTTTGTGAATCATACACTAACTTAAAATTCATCTTAAGTGGTCTATTAAACGCCGTTTTAAATTCCGGGTAATCTTTCAAATTAGCCGTCACATGATCGTACACATAATCTTCTGCCAGCATTGCTAAATAGTTTTTAGCCAAAACTTCATAGATTGCTGGTCCACTGGCACCAAATTTTACCAAAGATTGTGTTGTTTTTGGTAAATTTTCGCCGGGCCGATTGGCTCCGTGCGCACCTTGTGATTTAACATGCGTTGTCCGTGGAGAACGGTGTGTTAACAACATCTTGTCGACACCAACAACATCCGCGATCTGATCAATCAACGGTAGTAATTCATTAAATTGCTCTGGAGTTACGGTCTTGTCTTCTGTACGTGGATATGAAACAATTTGTGCTTCATACATTTTTTGGTAAGTACTTAGCACTTCTTTTGAAGAAAAACCACGCGGCGCTAATATTGAAGCCAATCCGGCTAAATCTAGTAGCTTTCCGGGTGCTTGCGTTCGCGTTTGATGTTTTTCATTGATAACGTCGGTCTTATGATACTGACTGAAATCAATTTCTGCTTCTTCTTTCGTCGCAAACCGCCACGGAATCACATCTCCTTGGGGTGTCACTCTGCCAAAAACATGTTCTGCGGGATCCTTAAATTTCACTTCAAAATATGGTGTTTTGACATAATTTTTAATCGCATCAAGTTGTTGATAAACACGCCAAATAATGACAGATTTCAACCGACCTTCACGCGCGACTACTTTAAAGCCTGCTTTTTTAGCTGCAGTGGTTGCAATTCGAGTGAGTTGCATTGAAGCAAAGTCCCACCGATTACGGCTTTCACCTTTAACATATTCACCATCAGCCATCTTATCCGAAACATCTCGTAATTGATGCATGGCCTTTTGAATACCCGATACTGACTCATCCATAAAGTTCGCACGTAGCACTTGACCCCGCCAGCCAATCGCATCCAAAGCCTCCCAGGCAAGTAACTCACCCTCACCAGAAGGGTCAGTATCAGTTGCAATGACAATCGCATCGTACCCTGATTTTGATTCCTTCTTTAAGTCATCAATTAATTTTTTGTTGATTCCACCTTACCTGTACGCATATTACGTTGACGAATATACGTCCGTGCCCATGAAAAATCAGACAAATTCCATGGCAAATGTTTCACCAACCAAGATTTGTATTGCTTTTTTAATTCTTCGGCAACCATTGCTTCAGGGTCTTTTAACGTCATGACATGACCACGCAAATTTGCTATTTTGTAAGTGAAATCGTTAAATACACCGGTCTTACCACCAAGTGCTTTCGTAAAATTGGCAGCCGCCGATGGCTTTTCAGTTAAAATGAGATAGTTTGTCATAAGTTTTTTGAGTGTCTTTCTTGTATTCTTATCTTTCATTTTAACAGATTAGATGTCATTCAGGAATGAACTGCTACACACTTCATTTGTAAGGTTACTTTTATTTATGCTACAATTAGTCATAAACTATAGTACACTGAGGATAAGTAATAATATGTCATACAAACTAATACTACTAATATTTTTCATTTATTTCGTTAATAGTAAAACTTATAAAAATTCAAAATTTGCACTGACAATTGCAGCTTATCGTGGTTATGTTCTTATACTGATTGGCTTATCATGGTTAATCTATGTCGTATGCAATACATGGGGTAATGAGATGTTCATTCTACCAGTTGGCTTCATTTTAATTGGCCTTATTGCGATGATCATAAACAGAAAATTAAAAAGATCGTTAAATAAAAAGATGGTGTGTCTCTAAAATGTTAAGTAACATTTTAGAGACACACCTTTTTTATTTTTAAAAATGAATAAGATTACACCAGTTTAATTCGTGACAACAAGGTGCGGTACACAATGGCAACAACATATACCCCAATCATACGATCTAAATAATCTGTACCCACCTGCACCAAGAAAACTGAAATTGATTGACTCAAGCCAAAACCATGTAGGACTTGAACAATCATGCTTGATCCAGATGATGTGATACCATGAAACAAGATCACTGTGATAATTGTACTAATAATCGTAGCTGGTATAGAGATGACAAGGGCAACCCACCAAATATTTTTAAAATCTGTTGGTTTAATTTTTTATAAACAAATCCAGATACTAGCGCAGTCGCTATTTGACTGGGCATAAAGTAGATTGAGAAAAGATCTCCAGTAGTACCATTAATTAACGCCGTTAGAATGCCAGTAAATAGACCACCAATAGGTCCAAAAAAGGCACTCCCTAGCAAAGTTCCAATCGTATCCAAATAAATAGGTAAACGTGCATACAACGCAAGGTGACCACCGACAATGTTAATCACAATAAATAATGCAATTAACGCAATTTTTTGTGCTGAGACATGTTTTGTCATGATAATCGCTCCAAGTTGGTCGCAATATTATCTAACTCTTTTTCAATGTCAGCGGCATCCCTAATCAGTAGGCCACTAATAATGTGTGACATGACAGCTTTAGCATCCACAGCTTGCAAAATCGTTGCGTTCGGTTTTTTTGCCAAAAATTTTCACGGTCGACAATGCTTTGTCCAAGGGCAACCCCTTCAGTTACAACTGTTACATATTTGTCGATGCTCTGTACAAGTTCAGGGTGTAATGCATAAATAATTACTAATGGATCATTGATAACAGCCCCTAAAACATGCTCTTGTTGCCAATGAAAATCAAAATAAAATTGGATAATTTGAGCAACAAATGCGGATTTTTCTGCATCCAAATATTGCATCATCTGGAGCATATTTGGCGTAAATTCTAGTTTGCGCGTTACATCTAGTGGCACAAGCTCAATATTCAATGGACTATTTTGGAAAACATAATCAGCTGCGTCAGGATCGACCCAGAAATTATATTCCGCTACAGGGGATGTATTGCCATTAGTCTGGTCAGCACCACCCATCACAATTAAGCGTGACACCTGTTGCCAAATATCTGGTTGTTGCTTAAGTGCTAGAGCCACGTTAGTCAGCGGCCCTAAGGCTAAGAACCAGACATCCTCATTTTCAGATAACAACTTGGCGTACCCTGCCTGGGCATCGCGTTGGCTCGGCTTCACGTCAGTCACTAATGTCATGTTACTTTCACCAAGACCATCGTCGCCATGCGTATCCTGTGCACTAACATAATCATGCTTTAATGGTGATTCTGCACCGGAAAAAACTGGAATATCAAGTCGATTGGCTTCACGTAATACTTTCAATGCATTCTGAACACCAATTGCTGTAGGCACATTGCCTTCAACAATGCTAATACCAATGACATCCAATGGTTGTGACCGTAAAGCCACAAGCATCGCCAAACTATCGTCAATGCCTGGATCAGCATCAATGATCACTTTTTGTTTTCGCATTATCTCTCCTACCTTTCAAGGTTACTTGGTTTTTATCCTGGGCAGTTTACGAACCAGTCCAATAAACAATTTATTGATTTTGATAAATGCGTATTAAGTATAACAAATCTTTTGTGAGAATACTGCTTAAATGATCATTTTATACGATATATTTAAAGTTATTTTTATGATCCCTTTGCGTTAATGCTTGATTAATACGACGCGCATTATCGTGTCCTTGTTTTCTGAAATAGATAAAAATAATGATATAGGTAATCAAGAATGTTGGTATATTAGTAATCGTAATCACATGGCTTCCAAAAGTTAACCAGATGAAAAGGCCATATGTTAACATTTCCAAAATGAAATGACTAATAAGCTGTGCCATAAACGTTATTTTGTCATACTCAAATATGAGAGATAGTAAGCCCATAATTGCACTCATGGTCATTAACAAGTAAAATTGCTTCATTGTTGGTGTGCCTTGATTTAAAGTAAACGATAATAATGAGATAAATGATCCAACGCCAATGCCAACTAATAGATAGGTTATTGATTTTTAAAGTATTTCATCTTCTGCGCTCCCTTCCAATCTACTTAGAATACCCTTAATAAACCGTCTAGACACAGTAACGCGTGTCTGATTTGTCAAAAAAGCATAATAGTTACCGGAAAATGCAGATTCCATCTTTGACAAATACGACAAATTCATGACTTCAGATTTAGAAATTTGCACAAAATCATATTTTGAATTTTCTTCTAAAAATTTTTCTAGTGTCTTTCTAGTCGTTAATTTCTGGTTATTTTTTAACGTAAATGTTAGATCATTGCCAAAACTTTCAACGACAATAATGTCTGCCTTATCCACAACTCGAATATTGTCAGCCGTTTTAATAGCAAGTTGACGTGATGATGTATTTTTGGATTTAAGGTACCGTGCTATATCCGCTAATTGTTCAATATCACTACCTGAAATAAGCACTTGAACATCTTCTAGTTTGTCATCAATATTGATGTTTATTTCCATTATTATTGCCCACAACCACTTTCATAATTACGCTAAGAATACCCAATAAAATAAATAGATATAACCCTATTTTACCAGATATATAATCCGTGTCATTGAGACGATTTGTATAATCAGTTATAAATAATTTAATTGGCAAATAATGCCCTAACTTACCAACGTTCATATTACCCATAATTCCCGAAACAATCATAATAACAAAATAGCTAATCATAGAAATACCATAAACACGCGAAAATTTCTTCAAAAATGTTGTGAGTAAAAATACAACCATAAAATATATAGCCGCATTTAAAACTTGAAAAATACCCATTTGAATCATTATTGATTGACTTGGTATCGACAAGTTAAAATGTGATAGAAAAATCCAAGAGTATATGATGCTGGACAATAAAACAAATCCTGTTAATGCTATAAATTTGTGTATAGCTTGTGATATACGTGAGTAACCAAAGAGTTCAGCGCGTAAAGTGAATCCTTGTTCAACTTCTTGCGAAAATAATGAACTAAACCCAACAAGTACCATTGAAAGTGGTATCGTACAAAAGAAAGTCAAGTAAACTTGATTCAGTGCCTGCGGTACATTAGAATAACTACTACCAAACACGAATGCCATCATTGGCGCAAACATAAATCCAAAAAATAATGTTATCATATTGCCTAATAAATTTTGACATTCAAAAATTAATTTTCTTTTTTAATCATGCGCGTTGTCCCTTCGTTATTGCCGTATAAACTAATTCAATATCGCCTTGTGTTCGTCTAAAATCATCACCACTATCAATAAGTTGTCGCGCGACTGAATACTCTTCCTCCGGCCGGTGTATGCTAATACTTTTTTCTGCATTATTGCCGACAATAAAAGCTGAATAGCCGATATATTGATTGAACAGATTCTTTGGTTTATCAAATGCCTTCACTTGTCCATCATGAATAATTAATAATTTATCAGCTAACTGTTCAATCTCTTGTGCATAGTGCGTCACCATAATAACAGTTGTTTGATGTTGTTTGAAATATACTTTTAAATGATTAATGAGTGCCTGTCGGCTTTCAAAATCAAGTCCAGTCGTCATTTCATCTAAAAATAGTAATTCTGGTTCTTGATAAAGGACCATGATTAAACTCATACGTTGTTTTTGTCCACCAGATAAATTCTTAAAATGCAAAGACAATTGTGATCCAAAATCAAAAAATTAATTAGTTCAGCCAACTTTTCATCTCGCTTAATACGTGTATTTAGTAATCCTTCTATTATTTTTTGATTCGTCATGGTATCAACGTAGTGCTGCTCCTGCATTAATACTCCTAGATTATCAGTCTCAAGTGTTACTTGCCCCTTAAATCGCACTAATCCCAAACAACTATTCACTAACGTTGATTTCCCAGATCCTGATTCCCCATCACGCCAATAATCTCACCTTTATTGATGGTTAAATTCGGTACTGTCAAGGCAACTTTACTACCATAAGTTACGCTCAAATTCTTAATTTCTAACATAGTATCTCCCTTCTCTTACTGGCTTTATTATAGCAATTGAAGACATCAAAAAAACCGCTTTTGTGATAAGCGGTTACATACAAGCTATAAAATTTCTGTTTAATGTATAAATGCAAGAACAACGAAATTAATCAAAAAGAAAACAGATACGATTAATAGTACAGGTGAGACTTCTTTAAATTTACCTAAGGCAAGCTTCACAATGATAAAGAAGATGAAGCCAGCCGCAATTCCATAAGAAATTGAGTAACTAAAAGCCATAAACACAGAAGTAAAGAATGCTGGTATAGCAACCTCCAATGATTTCCATGAAATTTTCTTAAATTCGCCCATCATCATAATACCAACTAAAATAAGCAATGGTGACGTAGCTGCTGTCGGCACAACACCCACGAAAGGTGCAAATAATATCATCAAAGCAAAGCCTATGGCTGTGACAATATTTGCCAATCCAGTTCTTGCTCCCGCAGCCACACCAGATGCTGATTCAATAAACGTTGTTGTATTTGATGTCCCGACAATACCAGCTAAAGCTGTTGTAAACGTATCAACAATTAACGCACGATCCATTTTGGAATTGAAACCATTACTAGAATCAAAAGCTTTTTGATCTTGTTTTGAAAAAATACCTGTCTGATTCCCAATACCAATTAATGTGCCAATGGCATCAAACAACCCGCTAAGTCCCATAGCGAAAATCGTAACCAACGCCAATGACGTATTATGCCAATTATTAAATAAGCTACCTAATCCTTGTGCCCCTAATGATTGACCAAAAACATGCCCTAATTCACCAAATGCATGACCAACTGACGTACCAGCACCAATGTGCGTATTCGTAACGCCCATTGGAATCCCAATTAGTGTGGTTACTATCAACGATATCAGAAAAGCACCCGGAACGCGTCGCATGACTAATACAATTAAAATAATAAAACCAATTAATGCTAGTATCGTACTTGAACTATTGAACTTAGTTAATTCTGGCGTCACACTACCGTTAGCCAAAATACTATTCAACGCACCATGTACTTCGCCAGTAAAAGGTTTGCCATTTAATGTGATGATATTTCCCGGATCAACAATAAAGTTAATAAAGCCAGCATTTTTCAAACCAATATAGGTTACAAAAAGTCCAATCCCACCGCCAATAGCTGCTTTTAATTCAGATGGAATTCCTTGAACGATGGCCCGTCGGCCGTGTGTCAACGTAATCACAATATCGACTAGGCCAACTAAAAATACAATAGCCAATGCCTGTTGCCAAGTAAAGCCAAACCCGAATACAATGGTATACGTAAAGTAGGCTTGCATACCAATACCTGGTGCCAACGCAAATGGCACGTTAGCAAACAGACCCATGAATAATGTACCAAAGACCGCCACTAAAATAGCTGCTAAAAATACAGCTTGAGTTGGTATGCCGGTCTGTCCTAAAATTTGAGGGTTTAAAAAGAAAATATAGGCCATTGACACAAATGTCGTAATTCCGGCAACAATTTCACGACGAACAGTCGTTTTATTCTCTTTTAATTGAAATAATTTCTCCATTATTTTCTCCTATACAATGATGTCAATTAACAGCCAATTTGTATGAATATATTAATGGAAAATAAAAAATTGACGCACATATGGCGATCAATTCAGTAATTTATTTATGATAGTTCCAACATGGGTGCTGGCTAGAAACAATCGACCATTATTCGATACTATATCAGCTAAATTTCACATAGAATAGTTTAGCATTGATATTCCAAAATAACAAGAGTTTAAATCCAATTACTAATAATTTGTTAATGAAAAATGTTAATAAATGTTTAAGGCGCTGCCCTTTCACGACGAAATAAAGAGATTGACTCTCTGACGGGCTATAAATAGTAAGTTATTTTAAAATCAAAACAATATATTAAATTAACTGTCGTTACTTATCGTTCATCTAAATCCCCCATCTTGTTGACATGCTTAAATGCCAAAACTGCTGTCTCAATTTGATAATCTGTAAATTCAGAATCAGGATCAATAGACCAAGCCAATTCATCTAAATCATAAAAAACTTATTAGTATGCGGTACACTTAAAATTTTCACATATATTCTATGGTAATTACTTTTAACCCAATAATTCACACTACCAATCACTATTTGTTTCACATTGCTTTCTAAATTCATACTATTATTATGTTCACGTCTTGCTGATACATCTATTACTGTTGGTTCTGGTTTTACCAATTCAGTATGTACCATCCCAGATTGTACAATCTGCCATTCCGGGCTTGCATTAAATGACATACACTCAGCTACAACATCCAAATTTTTGAATTTAGCAAAAGCTTTTTTATCTCCAATGAGATAAAATTCTTTTTTGGCTCTTGTGACAGCTACATTTAGCAAGTTTGGTTCTCGTGTAGCCCATGTTACCGATCCCGCACTGTTTTCATCAGCACCAAGTATGAAAAATACAGCTTTAGCTTCTTTACCTTGAAATTTATGCACCGTACCAACATTATTTTCTTTCCACCGTTTAAACTCTTCTTCCTCTATACCAGTTGGCTGTTTTATCCGTTTCATTTCTTTTGCCACAATTCTAAATGGCGAAATAACATAAATATCAGAAAGTGTTATTAAATTAGCTTCGTTAATTGCTTGACTATTTTCAAGATTATTTTCTTTCGAAATCATCAGTCACTGTTGAATGGCTGCTTCTAGCCAATCTCTGTGATTTGGCACAAATTGTTGATCAGTTGCAACGCCATTCGCATCAAACCAGTACGCCGCACCTATATCACGACTGCTACCTTGAACCATCTTATTATTATATGCAATACAGTTCGCAATTGAAAACATTGGATCCAAACAACGTCGATGCACCCATAACGGTACACCAACCCAACCATTTTCTAAATTCGCACCAAACTGGCTTGCTCGGTCAACAATGGTTTGCACTGACGATTCTGGCTTCGTAAAAATAGCCGTTTTAATACCATAATAATTTTTAATTTGGTCTAACATCGATTCTTCAGTTACCTGCACAGGCGCGATCTGTGAAGGATCTCCGACAACCATCACCCGTTTTGCACGCCAAAAGGCACCAAGTGCTTGAACAGGTAAAGCTTGTCCTGCTTCATCAATGAACAGATTATCAATACTTTCTTCAGCCATATCTCCGAAAAAAGAACCAAACGAGGCAAAAGTTGAACTGATTACTGGTACTAAAAATTGTATTAATGCCCAAGAGTGATTGATTACTTCTGGATGTTTAGCCTTGATTAAATGTTTTTTAGGCCACGTCTGATTCAATACGTGTGTGAAAGGATTATTTTTTTTATCTTGAACAATTTGGATAATTGTCAGTTTACGAACCTTCATTGCTTCTACGAATGCTCGAGTTTGTAAAGCGCGAAATTCATCATCAAACCACAAAATTGAAAGTTGAATTTGTTCATTAGTTTCTTTATCCCAAAATTCACGATTCAAAGCTTTAACATTTTTTAAACTTTTAAAATAGGACATTGCTGTATTATATGCTGTTTTTAATTTTAATTCTTTCGCTCTATTATGTTGATTTTTTTCTTTCAACAATTGCATTTGTTGTTCAATTTGTTTAACAAGAATATTTCCATGAATTTTTTCTGATTGGCAACGTCTTGTTTAACGAGTAAATCACGAATATCTCTGTTTAGTGTACGAATATATAATTCTATTTTTTTTGCTTCTATTCGCTGCTTCTTAAATATTAGAAATCCAGATGGTTTCCCAGCTTTTTCATTCTGAATCTGACTATTTAACGTACTAATTTTATTGCCATTTTCTGTCGACTCGCTCTCGCTCGCAATGACATCTTCCTGAGCAATAGATAACTTGTTTTCTAAACTATCTAATTCACTTTTTACACTGTTAGTTGTAGTCGTTTCTTTAGAATTTTCGTATGCTTGAATGTCCAAAAAATATTGTGCTGTACGCTGTTTAATATCCCGTACTTCATTCAACGTTGCTAAAAATTCCATTCGCGTGGTCTGCCAATCACCACCATCTTCTGCTTCAGTCGCAGAATCAATAATTCCTTCTAATCCAGTCATTAAGTTATCGCGATTGGTTGAATTGCCACCAGCAGCTGAGAAAAAACCCCATGTTTTTTCAGGCACTGGTTTATCATATTGATTTGAATAAGCTTCTTTGAAATAATCAATCATATATTCATCAGTAGATAAATCTGGTTCTTCAGGTAATTCTTTTGAAATATTCTCTACTGCTGAATTATTTGAACTAGCTACGACCACACCATAACCCATCAATTCAGGCGCTAAATGATAATCAATATGAAATTGCGGATTCTCCTCATCCCATGCAAAGTGTTCCCCTTTAATTATTGCTTCTTTAGGGTCAGTGAAATGCGCCAACTGCTCAGATTGCTTAACCATCATATCTGCAAAAACATCTTTTAGTAGTGTTGTCTTACCAGTTCCTGGTGGTCCATTCACCGATCTAATATTATTTTTATCATTGATTGCCAAATTCACCGCAACTTGTTGCATAAATGATAAAGTATATGCTGGCTTAGAAGGCCAACGGCCATCCGGAAAGTTAACAGGATTCAAGATATCATTAAAAATTGATTTGTCTTCACCTTCTAAATTGATTCGTTTCTGTGCGTCAAAACCATCAATATATCGCTTAACATTACCATAACGTTCACTACCAGCCGCTAAAATCAACTGAATATCGTTGGCAAAAAATGAATGTAAATTCGTCAAGTTATCTTTATGAATAGGCATTGCGTAATCAATTTCTTCAGATGCCGCTGCAAAATGGCTACGGATGAACTTATTTATTTCCTTCAATTTTTCAGTGAAACTCAAATTATCATCAATGAAATCTTGATATACCGTTTCAAGTTTTTGTTCAAAATCTTTAATTTTTTCGGATACATCATTAATATTATTCAATAACACAGTATTAGCTGGCACAAACGTAGTACCTTGAACAACTTCAAATTTTTCATTAAAAGCCAACATTGCCGAAAAATTTTTACTTAGGTCTGGCTCAACGACATCAGCTGAATCATCTGATTTGATAAGATCTCGAAGTTCTTGCCCTTTATATATCCCAAAGAAAACTGGAAAAATTAAATCTTCAGTTTTTTCATGCCGATGCTTAGTTTGATTACTTGTTAATATCTTATCAATCTTATTAGGAAACAGTGTCTCAAAAAATGATGAATTTACGGTTTTAATTGAATCGAAATCCAACTGAGAGATTTTGTTAGAATCAATACCAATTTTGTCAGGTAATAACGACTCACCTATCTGATCAATCAGCTTTAATGCTTTAATAATCCTTACACGTTGTTCATCGCTTGCCATCTAGTCCCCTTCGTTTAAAAATTAATTAAATTAAATGTTGCTAGATAATCAACATTAAACCCTCTACAAATTTTATAACTATTAAGTTATATTTTACAACCTAGTTGAAACATAAACAACAAACGTTTTTCACAAGAAGGAGAAATATAGTGTTGATAGATCTATATGTCTTGTACAACATAAAATTAATGTTATCAAAAAAACTTACCCACTATTCCACCACAAATTGTCTATCATTTTACAGATAAAGAATATAAAGCTCATACCATAGACATATTACTGAACACTTAAAGTCGTTTGAAATAACAAACGTTAACCAGATAATACTACTCTTATTCCTGCTGGGAAAATTAAAAAATAAATAATAAGCAATATTCACTCGCTTTGGCCCCAAAGTTCAAAAAATAAACTTCCTCATGCGTCTACTTCCATTGGCTCTCTTTTGATTTTTCATTCAACTAATAATGTTATTACAAAAATCTAAAATAGACTATCTTGAGTAAATTTCATTAGTCAGTGTCAATATTTTTACCAAATACCTGTTTATATACGTAAATACCAATATGAATAATCATCACTAAAGCAAAAATAATATAAAACCGTTGATGTGAATCGAATCCATGGGTGATGTATCCATAAAGTAAAACAATTATAGTTGTTAATAATAAACCAACATTGAAAATATTGTCTACTGTTTTACCGATTTTCTTTTCTAGTAACACTTCCTTATAATTTTTATCTTCACGTATCAATTCATCGAGTGAGATATCATATATTTCTGATAAACGAATAATGTTTGATATATCAGGATGACCTTTTCCACGTTCCCAATTTGAAACAGCTTGACCTGATACGTTTAGACTTTTAGCCATCTGCTCTTGTGATATTTTTCTATCTTCACGTATGATTTTTATTTTTTCACCAATAAGCACTTGCTTTCCTCTTTTGCTAATTAATAACATCATCTTATCAGTAAAGCGTTTGTATTGTCACTAAAGTATTGCTTGAGTTGCTCTTAGGCTATAATAATTCTCCTCGTCACATAGATTTTTTTAAAGATCGGGACGCTTACAAACATATTTTATCATCGGCTACCTCCAAACGATTGTTAACTAACTGCACTGTTTGTCCAAATAGTTGATCGCTTTGGCCTTCTTTCAAATTAGAAAACAAATCTAATGCTGCTGTTATTTTCGGTGTTGTCATGCCTTTCTCCCCTTTGCGTATGGCAGTGCCAGATATATTATCTCGCCGTAATTTCACAAATGGCTTAATCCAAGTTTCGTCATAAATATCATGTAATAACATACCACCTTCATCCGTTCCCAATAAGCCATGCAATTTCGTATGGGGATGGCGTTTTTTGATAGCTTTAATAATGGCATAAAATCCATCTTTTTGATAAAGGTTAGGTTCAAATAATATCTCTACTTTATTCTCTAACCCAGCTTCTTTGATTGCAACTTTTAACATGAATAAGCGATTTTCTGCCTCGTAAAAAACTTGACCGGTTGGAAAAAAATTGACAAGTGGGTCAGCAATCGCTGATTTTTCATAGTAACGTTTGCCAGCACGCTGATCAACAATCTTAATCATTTTCTTATCTAAAAGATACTGATGAATCTTAGGAATAACTGTTGGATGAATGTAAACTTTATCTAACTGTCGTTTATCAATGAAATCCTTTAAAATTGCAACATGTGACTTGTGTACGGGGTTAAACGTCCCTAGAAATAAGCCAATCCCACCTTTAGATGGTAGTAACCCCCAAATATCTGTTATCAAACTGATGAGTACGCCAATGACACCTAGCATTAGCCCCATAATAACGAAAAATACTTGCACATTCTTGTATCCTAATGCTGCCAATGCGCTGATAATCACATTCAAGCTTAAAGCAAAAAAGATATTAGCAAATCGATTGCCTTTATCATGATTACTGAGTGTAATTGCCAGATATTGTAAACCTTGTGATGCCAAAGAAGTTAAACAAACAGCCCCAATTAAACCACCAACCATTTTGAGATTATTAGGGTCGATAATATTTCCTTTAACGAGCAGACCTAAAGCTAGAAAATTGTAAAAACTCTGCCATACCAGCTTTGCTAACTTACTGAGGAACATCGAACCAGTTAACCTAAAACCTTTTTGTTCTAAATAAGTACTTATAAGTGTGAAAATAGGTAGAAATAGTGCTGTAAAGACGCTAACGCCAATCAAATAAAGATTCGCATATTTTCCAGTTGGGACAGCATAAGCAAAGTACATGATCAATCCCATACTCAGTGCAATTTTCAAAAAATGCTATGAACTATTTTCATAAAAAGTCTCCAATTTTAATTTTTGTGATACGGCGACTGGCAGATACAACAATTAAGCTACTTTCAAAAACGAGTAGTAAAATAATGGCAATCTCATATGATAACGGCAACTGAACAGAAAATTGTGTTAATCCACCTAAATTAACAAGACCATTTAATAAAAATGATCCAATAAATTTATCAAGAATCAAGCTCAATCCAATACCCAGAGCAAGTGCAAATCCCGCTCTGAATAAATATTGCACTTTCAACTGGACGTTGGTGAATCCTAACATTTTTTCAAGGCTAACTGTCGTTTTTCTGTTTCAATCGTCAAGTAACTCACGAGATAAACAAACAATCCGGAAATAACAAGTGTCAAAATTAAGATCATATTGGCTAATAATTTAACGGCCGTTTGGATTGTTGTGATTAAACTTTTTGAACTTGCGCTTGTATCTGTCAGTTGGACATTATCTCGGTGAAACCCAGCCAATAACTTATCTTTCTGACTTGTACTTTTCAGGTTAACATAAGTACTGTTCATTGGTAAATCTATATCAACTAAACTGTACGCTTCTTTTCCCAGGTTATTAATGGTTTGATATGTCCCCACAATAGTCATCTCTGTGTTATTAGATAGCTGCGTTTTGACATGAACTTTTTGTCCAACTTTAAGTTTTAATGTTTTTATGAGATTACTTGATAGCAATAATTCATGCTGGTTTTTGGGTGTATGCCCTGATAATACTTTCATTTCAGACGGCATTTTACTATAACGGTGTAAAGGAATCACTTCCTTTTTTAAGAGAAT
The DNA here is from genome assembly GCA_000166735.2 of Leuconostoc inhae KCTC 3774. Lineage (GTDB taxonomy): Bacteria > Bacillota > Bacilli > Lactobacillales > Lactobacillaceae > Leuconostoc > Leuconostoc gasicomitatum. The sequence continues at coordinate 26,379 of AEMJ01000656.1, forward strand.
CTTAGTCTCTTGGATATAGCCACTTGATTTAATTGGTGTCAGAGCATTGATTTGTTGCAACGCTTCCCCTCGTGTTGTGTGATCTGGCGTGCGCATGACAACATCAACCTTTGGTAATCCAAACAGGCTGTCAACATGCCCTTTAAAGCCTTGATTGAGATTGGCAATCATCAAACTCAAAAATAAAAAAGTCCTATCACAAGCGTAAAAGTCATATAATGTCCAATTTTTTGAACATAATCTTTAAATGCAATCCCTATTTGAAGAGGTAGCGAATTTTTAGTCAAATCAAAATTAAATTTACCTTGATTAGATTTACTTTGCCCATCTTGAAAAGCTGATGCTGGCGAAATACTACTAGTCTCTTTAAGTGAGAATAGGATAATTATCATGGAGAGACCTAACATCAGCAAAGTGATAGCAAGTACAACAACAATATTAAGTGATATATGTTTCACACTTGTAAAGCCATTTAAGTGCCAGAAAAATTTAAATGCTAAATTACTTGTCACAAAACTCGCCAATATAGCAACAACTAATCCAGCTATGTTACTCAATAAAAAAGCAGACACATAAGCCAACTTAACTTGACGACCACTCATGCCTAACGTTTTGAATGTCGCAATTTTTTTACGATCCTTGGCTATGCCCGACACAAGTGCAAAGCGTATCACAAACTGACAAATTCCAAACAAGAAAATAGCAGCTAAAATAATAACCAAAGCCACAATAGTAGGCAACATCGTGTAGGCTTTCTGAATGTAACCTTTATCATAAATCAAATCTGCTTTTAGTCGATCGTGATAATCTGATAGCAGCTTCTCTGAATTTTAGGTGCTTTCACTAAGTTAACAAAGGCCATCTGAGTCATTTGGCTACTTTTTGAGCTACCAAAGTATTGAAAGTCGTTTGTGACACAATGCCCTGCTTATACTTGAACAGTGGGCTACCAAGGAGTTGATCCTCGTAAAATCCCTTCACAGTCAGACTTTTATTACCAATTTGAATCGCATCACCACGCTTAAAATTACCAGTTGATTCTAGGTATGACGCAAGTACAATCTCATGGTTTGACGGTGCTTGTACATTGAAATGTGAGGTATCATCAGAGAGCAGCAAAGTAATATTTTGCTTATCTTTGCCTTCAACTTGCGTCATAAGACTAGGCGCAGATGACACGCTTTTTACATTTTTAAGACCTTTTAAATCAGCCGCCACATCTTGTTGGGTATCTTGTTTGACAAGGATATCAGGTAACTTATGAGTGCGGTATGCTGTTTGATAGTGCGAGACATTTGCTTGATAAGCAGTTAAAACCGTAATCATCGTTAAGCTTGATAAAAAAGTTAGAATAGCAATTGTCACCATAAAGGCTTTTTGTCCTAAAATCAATGACTTGATAATCTTTTGCATGTTACCACCCCATCTCTAGTAGCCAAGCTTCAACTTCTGCTCGCCTAGCTTTGAGTTGACTAGCGTCATAAGGTGTAAAACGACGGTCACCATAAATTTGCCCATCTTTGATGAACAAAATTCTATCAGCACGAAGTGCTGCCTTTAGATCATGCGTGACCATGACAATTGTTTGTCCGTTTTGATTATTTAAAGTGAGATTATCTAGTACTTCTATACCAGAAGTTGAGTCCAACGCACCTGTTGGTTCATCTGCAAAGAGGATTTTCGGTTGATTAATCAAACTTCTAGCAATCGCCACACGTTGCTTTTGGCCACCTGATAAATGATTAATTGCTTGATTAACATGGTCTCCTAATCCCAATCCAGTAAGTAAATCTTTGGCACGTTGTATCACTTGCTTTTTAGTCTTTGATTTCAGTAGAAATCCTGGCAAACACACATTTTCTAACACACTCAAATGTTCAATCAAGTTAAATGATTGAAAAATAAAACCAATTTCTTTGCGTCTAAATCTTGATAATGATTTATCAGAGAGTTTGGTTAAGTCCTGATCTTCAAAAATTACTTGTCCGCTTGTCGGCTGATCCATGGTTGATATGTTTTGTAGTAGTGTTGATTTCCCTGCACCTGAAGGTCCCATAATCACGGTAAATGCCGATTCAAAAATGTCTAAATCAATGCCCTCTAAAATTTGGTTATTGTCGTCATATCGCTTAGATAAGTTTTTAACTTGGATAATACTTTTCTCTATCATTGGTTTATGTCCCTTCTTGTGATATATTAACTATAATAAACAGAAGTTATATTATTCACAATAAGGGAAAAAAGTATACCATGTCAACTACCTGTCCAGTTCAAGACACAATTGCTGTCGTTAAAGGAAAATTTACCGTTGAAATTCTAGAAGCAATTCATAATGGTTATAATCATTACGGCACGATGAAAAACCAGATCCCCACTATTAATCCTAGAATACTTGCGACAAGGATAAAGGACCTTGAAGCCAATGGCATCATTACACGGGAACATTTGCCTACTATTCCACCACAAATTGCCTATCATTTTACAGATAAAGGATTAAAGCTATTGCAACTCGTGCCTGAAATTAAGGCTTGGTATGGTGATTATCATGAATGAGAAATTAATACTTTAATGCGATTTAATTTGACGAAAAACAACATGAACCGTTATGGTTTCACATAAATATAAACAAAAAGGTATGTACCAAACTAATCTAGTACATAACTTTTTCTTTAGAACTAATTAATGATTGTGTTTAATTAAATGTTGATTATTTCATTTTTTACAAACGATTACGCTAGTGTCATGATTGTTTATAGATTGTTTATAGATTTCTTTCAGATGACTCATCTCATACGTATCACCAATTAGTTGATGCGTTTCCTCATGTCGACATTCAATTCTAATGGGTATCTTTTTCTTTTGATTTTTTATAATCTTTTGCAGGTGCTAGCATGTATTTATATAATCGTGTAATTTGCTTGACTTGTTTGTTAGTTACATTACCTTTCAAATATATTTGAAACTTTGCTTGATAAAATCCACCCTGGTGTACATCAGATACCAACCGTCTGACATGAGTAAACTTTAACCAACTATTCAATAGCCACTCTATTCCAAAAATAATTGTGCGGTATAGCGAAAATAATGAGCGGAATATTTATCAGCCATGACACTGGTTCGACAAAATAACCTTCCCAGTAATTTAGATTACCTAATTGAGCAATATCTTTAACAATTTTATAAATTAAAATTGTCATAATTAAAAACATCATTATTAAGAGAAAACCGTTCAATAAATTTTTAACAGGAGAGTTATGTTTTTCATTTACAACTAATAATGTAGAAACAACTACAGTAACGAATACGATAAACATTTCTTTCCAATAATCAAAAGTATATGTTGATATAAAAAATTGAAATATAGCTCCAAATCCAAGACTGTGAATTAAAGATGAGAAAAAATTTTTAGACTTACTTTCTCCCAAAAAAGTTATTACCATTGTAAAAAAGACAATTAAATAATCCTTAACAATCCAAAGAGTCAAATTATATTTTAGAATGAATAGAATGATTCCTGCAATGATTATACTCTGATAAATAAAAATTAAAACGAAAGCTGGTTCTACCGCTATTTTCAGTAACGTATGGATACCTCGCCAAAACATTGGTCTAAATCTACTAGACAGTAAAAAACATATAATAATAATTAATAACCATGTGACAATTGCTAATTCTCGTGTATTCAAACCAATACATCCTTATTTAATTTTCTAAATCTAACATTTTCTTTATAATCATTTCACCGTGATATCCACCACTTCCATCAATGTTTTCACCCCCAACTAGCACGTATTTATTCTGTATTGAGAACAAATTAATACCGGTCACATTGTTTTTCGGCTTAAAATTTGTTAAATGAAAAATAAATTTTTCGTCCGAAAGCTCAAATACCTGTCCTTCATCGTAGTTCAATACACCAACATCTAACGATCTCATATTTAATATATCTGTACTTTGACTCCGTTTTAAAAAATATATTTGCCACAATCCATCATAAGAGTCTTGATCAGTACTTTTTAAATAATCTATAAAGTCGAATTTTATTCCGGAGCATTCTGGAAGAGATAAGAATTTAGCATAAATAGCCTTAATAATTTTTATTTTTGTTTGCTTAACAAATCCACTTACCACTTTCGGATTACCGTCGCTATCAAAAAACTTTTTGTAAGCCTCATCATATTTACCTAAAAATGTATTGCAACTTCTGCAGAGTGTGTATGCCACTCTTCCCCTTGGATATTGTGTAGTAGATAGCTCATTATCAAACAGCATGTCTAACCTCTTATTGAATTCTTTTCCTGTCTCAATATCAGTAAAGAAGTTTTGAATATTTTCCTTGTCTAATAGGAAATCAAACATTTTACCTAAATCTAATGCAACAATGTCATTATTTCCAACGCTTTTGGCAGGGTAATGTTCAGCACTTAGTTCGCTATTTTCAGATAAATTATGGCATAACATACACTTATTTTTTATTTCCATATCCATTTTCTAATCTCCAAATCATTATAGAATTTAATAAAACACTTACAATATCTTTATTTTAGTCATTATAAGTGCCTTTTTTTAAAATCAGAAATAACTACCCTAGAGTTGTACAGTTTCATTAAATGGTTTTATCCAAGAATAATTACTAAACAACTTACTGAAAATATGTGTGCTGTTCTCAATCATTTTTCTACTTCAAACTTCGCCTTCATCGTCGGATTGCCACGCGTTAGCTTCTTCACACTCACATCATCCAACTTATTATTAGCTAAACGCAATTGATTCTCAGATGTCGTCAATGACCGTTTAACGGCTTCCATGCGTGCAATCGATTTATCAATCTCGTCAATAGCATTTTTGAAATTCTTTGAAGCACTCTGATAGTTTTTACCAAAGGCACTTTTAAAGTTGGTCAGATCACTTTCAAAATGCGTAATATCAATATTTTGTTCACGCACTTGTTCTAATTCCTGCTTATATGCAACAGTATTCAGTGCAGCGTTACGCAACACACCGATAAATTGAATGAAGAATTGCGGGCGAATAACATACATTTTTTCATAGTCATTAACTTGCACAATCCCTGTATTATATAAGTCGCTATCAGCTTCAAGCATTGAGACAAGGACAGCGTACTCAGTCTCTTTTTCACGGCGATCCTTGTCTAATTCTTTAAAGAAATCGGCATTTTTATGCTTAGAGGCTGTTGTGTCACCTTCGTTCTTCATATCAAACATAATACTAACAAATTCAGTCTCATCTTGATAATCACGGAAGATAAAGTCACCTTTTGAATTCGTTTCAGATAGGGTATTGTCTTTTTCAAAATAAGCATTAGGAAAGGCATATGGGCGAATTTTATTGAATTCAGTCATCGCATACTGTTCCAAACTTTCACCAATTTCTTTGGTTGATTGGCGTGCCTTGAAATCCTTATAGAATTCTACCTGTTCGTTTGCCGTCTTTAATTGGGCTTCATACTGGCTTTGAATATTAGCGAGCTGTAACTGCTTTTCTTGGTCTTTTAATTGCAATTGCGACGTTAACTCTGACAATTCCTGTTTCCGTTGCGCTAATTCACTTTGTGTTGCCGCATCTTTTTTCAATAACTGCGTTTCTAAGTCAGATTGGCTTTGTTGCTTAATTGAAGTAATCTGGGCTTCAAGTGCAACAATTTCTGATTCTTTTTTAGTAATGGTTTCTTGTAAATCTAAGCCTTTTTGCACTAATTGTGATTTAAGTTCAACTTCATTTTGTTTGGCAATACTTTTAAGCTGTGTTTCTAATTCAACGATTCGTGTTGCCTTATCATTAATATTTTCTTGTAACTGCTGCTTTTGTTGCTGTAATTGGTTTGCTAACTCGGCCTTAGTTTGTTTGTCTTGCTGAAATTCCCAGTCTTCCTTAGCCTGCGCTAACCTCTCTTCAAGAATTTCCGCTATTTTGCCATTAATCACACTGGTATCAATATTCTGCTCATCAGTTAGATCAACAACATCCCCTAATTGAGCTGCTTGATCCAAGACAAGCTCTGTCTGTGACGCAATATGAAATTTAATTTTTGACATGCCTAGTTAGTCTCCTACCCGCTGCTTTTTAGCAAGCGCAATTAGCTTCATTATAACAAAAATCGTTTTAATAATTAAGTTTTATCATATCAATTTAATAAAATATCTGTATCACTTACGTAAATTAAAAACGTCTTAAACTGCACGCCAGTTTTTGGGTGCAGTTTAAGACGTTTTGATATACCTATTTATTTTTGACGCTTTTGCATGATGAAGTACAATGGTAATCCTGCAAGTGTCGCAGCAACACCAATCAGTGCTAACTGCCACTCTGTCATAAGTGTCATCACAATAATGAATAGACCACCTAAAATAGCAATAATTGGCACAATTGGATATAATGGTACACGATACGGACGCTTTAGATCAGGCTCTGTATGACGCAGCTTAATGACTGCAACAAAGACCAAGGTGTAAAACAACCAAATAACGAAAACTAGCATATCTGTTAGCATATCAAAGCCACCAACAAACATTAACCCAATCGCTAAGACAAGTTGAAAGATACCGGCAACATAAGGTATTTGAAATCGATTTAACTTCACTAACTGAGCCGAGAAAGGTAAGCCTTTCTCCAAAGCCATAGCATATGGCAAGCGCATACCGGTCATTGTATAGCCATTCAACGTCCCATAAATAGAAATTAAGATACCAATTGTAATCAACTTACCACCGAAACTACCAAAAATTTGTTGCGCAGCATCCATCGCAGTGTTAGCATTTCCTTGAATCGCACTAAATGGTAAGGCATGCAAGAAAGCATAATTCACAAGCAAATAAATTACCATGATACCAAGTAATCCGCCAGCAATAGCGCGCGGCAAGTCACGCGTTGGATTTTTCATTTCACCAGCAATATTACCGACATGAATCCAACCATCATAAGCATACATCGTTGCTAATAATCCAGCTCCCATAGCAGAAGCCCAACCACCAACCGCATGACCTGGCGTTACTGGGAAAATACTAACATCAACACCACCTGGCTGTAATAACCCAAAAATAATAATTAGGGCCAATGGAATTAGCTTGAAAAATAAAGTAATTGATTGGAATTGACCAGCAATTTTTGAGCCCAACATATTAATAGCTGCAACTGACACCAGTGCGGCAATGCCGGAAGGAATAATAGCCACATATCCCCAGTGAAAGAGATTGGCTACCTGCGTCCCAAAAATAATGCCTTTAGCTGCCAAACTAGCTGGAAAATAAATAATAATTTGTGCCCAACCTAGTACGTAACTGGCTAATTTACCGTAAGCGCGTTCAATATAAACCAACATACCACCTGTTTGTGGCAATGCAGCGGCTAATTCAGCCCCTGTCAAACCTGCAGCTAAGCTAATCAAGCCACCAACTAACCATACAAACAATGACATGCTCGTTGAGCCTGTCGCATCAGCGACACTTGAAGCCTTATAGAACACACCAGCACCAATGACTGTTCCCACGACAGTTGAAATTGCCGGAATTAGCGTCATAGTGCGATTAAGATTTTGATTTGTCGCCATTTTTTCCTCTTTAACTACATTTAATCATACTCTTCTATATTACCAGTTTGCGTGCCGCAAAGAAATCATTTGACTGATTTTTTTGCCCGATGCTGATTAAAACTGCAGCAGTATCATTTACTTGACACC
>AEMJ01000655.1 GCA_000166735.2 Leuconostoc inhae KCTC 3774
TACTGTCAACGCCTATGATCCAGGTATTGTTCTGACACCAATGCGTGACGAAATTGATCGTCAAACTGCCAAAATTAAAGGCACAACGCCTGAGATACAGAGCAAAATGTTATTGGTGAATTGCACTTGGTCGAGCTGCTTTGCCAGAAGATGTAGCGGATGTGGTAGCATTTCTGGTATCACCAGATGCAAAATATATTACAGGACAATCAATTTTAATAGATGGCGGTATGCGTTTTCACTGAAAATGACCAGCCAATATATCATTTAAAGGAATAATTATGACTAGAAAAAATACTCATTGCAGCAATAGCCGTTATAGTGGTGGTTGGGGTTGCCATATTCGCGTACCAACGTTCAACAGATACGAATACAAAATCAGAAATAACCGTTGGCGCTATTGGATCCGATGCGCAAACTTGGCAGTACATTGCTAAACTACCCGAAACAAAAG
>AEMJ01000654.1 GCA_000166735.2 Leuconostoc inhae KCTC 3774
AGTACTGTTTCGTAGACTTGTTTCAATTGCTGTCCAATTGCTGGCAAATTTCTAGCTACTGCTAATTGGTATCCTGATTGCGTTAAATCAGGTAATTCATTATTTATAATTTTGAACCATTTTAGCATCAAAATCATCTAAATCGTTGGCTTGATAACTGTTAACACCATCTTCTAGCCATTGATGATAGACTGGAATATTTCTCACTAACACTTTTTGTTTTGAGGCTAAGGCCTCTAATACGACAATGCCTTCTGTTTCTTCATACGAAGGATAGAGAAATAAATCAGCACCTTGATAGGCACCTTGAATGACATCACCTGTAATATAACCTGGAAAGATGAGATTTCGTAGGTGATTTTCTTTCACTAACTGTCTTATTTTTTGTGGTACCAATCTTAAATCTGTATAGCCAAACCAAACAAACAAATATTCTGGATGTCTTTTAGCTAATT